>DATHOI010000408.1:0-3107 GCA_035485095.1 Polyangiaceae bacterium
ACTTCGCACTCGGCGAGTGAGCCGCGTCATTCGAGCACCCGGGCAGGATCGCGCCCGCCATTGCCGTCGCCAACAAGAGCACGCCGCGCTTGGTCATCGCACACCACTTTCCGGCCCCGCGTGTCCTCCCGGTGCCCGATGTCTCTCTGCAATGTTGGGGCCACGCACACCAGGCGACCGTGCAGCAAACGATCGCGCGCAAAAACCAGCAATTGCTGGCAGGGGCCCGCATCAACGAGCGCAGCCACTGAACGCAGCCATCACTGCGTCATCCGAAATTCGTCGGGCTCATTCCGATTTCCGCACAGCGGCGCAAGCGCGCACCGGCCTCAATTTGGGCGACCCGACTGTTACGGGACTAGGTGGCCGGCGCTGTCGCAGCGCGCGCGAGTCCAATCTTGCCCGCGTTCACGGGTTCATGGGAGCCACCTGGTTCGTCAAGATGACTCACATTGTTTGACAACGTAGAGTTCAGCTCATGGTTAAAGTCTCGTGTCTTGCGTCCCTCGGTTTCGTTTGTGTCGTTGCCTGCTCGGCAGGCAGTTCCAACTCACCGGGGTCGGGCTCGGGCGCGAGCGGCGCTAACTCTACTGGTGTCGGCGGCGCCGCGGCCGGAGGCGCTGGTCCGAGTAGCGGCGGCAGTGCCGGTCTGAGCAGTGGCCCGGGCGGAGGCACCGCGGGTGCTGTCGGCACCGGCGGGTCCGCTACCGGCGCTGCGGGTAGCGGTGGCATGTCAGCATCAGCGGGCAGCACCGGCTCGAGCGGTGCTGCGGGCAGCGGCATGACAGGCTGCGCCGGCATGCCGCTATGCGACGATTTCGAGTCGGCAGCAGACACGTCGGGCGCCACGCCCGCGGGCTGGACGCTGTTCAAGCCAGGCGGCTGCAGCGGCAGCGCGCAGTATTCCGCGACTATCGACACGTCGCAATTTCACAGCGGCACTCGGTCAGTGAAGGTCAGCGGCGGGGATTCCTGCGGCCCGCTACTGGTGAACACGAGTGGGCTCGCAGCGATCACCGGCGGGGAAGTGTACGGGCGCTTCTTCGTGCGCATGCCAAGCACCACCGCCTTCGATCACGCGGTGATGATGGCACTTGGGCTGGCTGCCGGCGCAGACACTACCTCGTTCGACCAGGCGACCAACCTGCAGCTCGCTCCGGAAGAGATCGGGACGACCAGCGCGCTCGTCTGGCAAACGACCGACGGCAACATTCTGCCCGCGAAAGCTCCCGCGGCTGCTCCGACTACGACCTTCCCGATGGCGAATACGTGGACGTGCGTGGAGTTCCACGTGTCCGCAAACACGAGCGCGGTCGAGACGTGGATCGACGGAAACGCCATCTCCGGCTTGACCTTCATTCCAGGCACGACCACAAAAATGCCAGGGGTGAACGATCAATGGACGCCCGCGCCGCTCACTCCGACGACCTTCGCGCTCGGCTGGATCGTCTTCAGCGCGCCGTCCATTTCACTCTGGTTCGACGACGCCGCACTCGGCACGAAGCGGATCGGTTGCAACTGAGGCAGAGAGCGCGCCGCCAAAGGCTGTGGCTTTCAACACCCGACCCAGTGCCGGCGTCGGCGGCCCTGTTTCATTTCAGATCTGAAGTTTAGACCTAAACATCGGATTTCGCGTCGCGGGAGAGGGCGGGTCCGAGTCCGCGCTCTCGGTTCGTGCGACCGGGCATGCACCTGCTGAGCAGTCTGCAACTCGGGCGCTCAAATCCGGCCGTTCCCCTCATTTCTGAGCCAAGAAATCCGAGAACACCGAATACCAACTCTGTCCTTGCGGGAAATTGTCTTGGGCCAAGAACCCCATATTTCCCGGCCAGAGAGCGACCCCGGTAAAGCCATAATCGGCGACCGCTTGAAAGGCCTGCGAGGCGAAGGCGCTCGTGCCCGGCGCGATCACGCCGATGCTCACGTGCGCCGGCTTCGCGTTGCACATCACTTGGAGCTGCGCGGTGAAGTCCTTGTCGCAGTTCAAGTTGGTCGGCGCGGGCATCGGGCAAGCGCTGCCCGGATTGCCGAGCGTGCCCGCGTAGTCTTCCATGATCGCGAGGTCCACGCTGTCTCCGAGCGCCGCGAGATCGACGAGTCCATCACCACCGCATTGCCGCACGTACCAATCACCGAGATCGAGCGAGAGCTGCATGCCTTCGGCGTTCAGCGCCTGCTTGAACTTGCCGAGGAAGCTGATGAGCTTCATGCCGTAGGCGTTGTAGCCGGTGTTCCCCACCTCCCAATCTAGGTTCCAACCGTCGTAGCCCTTGGTTTTGGCTTCGTTCACCATCGAGGTGATCAGATTTTGCTGGGTGCCGGCGGGTGAATCGTTGAGCACATTTTGAATGCCCTGATCCGTGCCGCTATTGCCGGCTCCGGCATACACCAGCGGCACGCACTTCAGACCCGCCATATGGAGCTCTTGAGCGATCTGGCTCGAGCTCAAGCCGCTGAATTGATCGTTGCCGTTCAGCAGCATCGGCGGACCAGACTGATAGTCGTAGTTCATTTGGTAGAGCGCCGGGCTCACGTGGGTGAAGCTCGAGGCGTGCGCCTCGACCGTCGCCAAATCGTCCTTGTAGTTCATCCACACCCAGATCAAGACCTGCTTGCCGGGGTTCGAGCTTGCGCCGCCCGAGCCGCCGCTGCCCCCACTCATGCCGCTCGCGCCTCCACCGCCGCTGGCGCCTCCGTTGCCGGCGCTCAGCGCGCCTCCGTTACCGCTGGTTCCAGACGCGCCGCCGCCGAGAGATCCGCCGGTGCCACTCGATCCGCTCGAGCCCGCGCTCGCGCCGCCGGAGCTCGTGCCCGCGACGCTCAGCGCGCCGCCCACGCCCGAAGCGCCGCCGTTCGCCGTTCCACTCGTGCCATCGTTGCTCGTCGAACTACAGCCAAGTGCCAGCACGACGAACCAGCCCAGGTAGCGCATCCGCCAAACGTAACGGCTGTGTTTCGCACGGACTAGAGCTACGAATCTTGCGTTGGGAAATCAACGTCGCAGCGACCATTTTTGATGATGTCGCCGTTAGTCGTGCCAGAGGAAGCTCAGCGCTGAGGCGGACGACGCGCGGAAGCCGGCGCGTCGAAGTGCGCGCTCTCTCGAG
>DATHOI010000409.1:0-7710 GCA_035485095.1 Polyangiaceae bacterium
GACTTGGAGCCTCGGTTCCCGCCCAACGGGATGTACACGTAGTCGCGAAACCAGCTGGAGAGCGAGATGTGCCAACGTCGCCAGAACTCTGCGGGCGTCTCCGAAAGGTACGGGTGATCGAAGTTCTTCATCAGCTCAAAGCCGAGTAGGCGAGCGGTGCCACGCGCAATGTCGCTGTACGCCGAGAAATCTGCATAGATCTGAACACAGAAGGCCAGAGTTCCGACCCAGACGAGCGCGAACCCCGGCGATGACAAGGCGAACACCTTGTTCGTGATTAGCGCCACGTTGTCCGCGATCACGATCTTCTTGAACAACCCCCAGAGCATCAGCAATAGGCCGAGGCGCGCTTGTTCCGGGTCGAAGTGACGCTCGCGCTCGACCTGCGGCAAGACATGCGTCGCGCGCTCGATGGGCCCGGCCACGAGCTGCGGGAATAACGCCAAAAATGCGGCAAAGTCGAGAAAATTTCGGCGCGGCTCGAGGCGCCCACGATACACGTCAATCGTATAGCTGAGGCTCTGGAACGTATAGAACGAGATGCCGACGGGTAGGACGATATTCAGCGTCGGTCGCTGCAGCGTTATGTGCAGGTGCTGGGCCAAGAACAGCACGTTGTCCACGAAGAAGCCGAAGTACTTGAAAAAGCTGAGTAGCCCGAGGTTCGCGCACAGACTGCACGCCAACAGGAGGCGCTTGTGACGTTCGAAGCGGCGCATGCCGAGCGCGAAGGAGTAGTCGCCGACCGTCGACGCAAAGAGCAAAATCAAAAACCAGGGGTGGACGTAGCCGTAGAAGAAATAGCTGCCGAGCAGCAGAAATGCGTTCTGCGCGCGGTGCGGCAACGACCAATAGACGGCCAGGAAAACCGCCAAAAACACCGCGAAATCGAGACTATTGAAGAGCATCCCGGGTTGACCGTCAGTGAAAGATCTGAGCCATGTGATCGACGAACAAACCCGTGTAACGGTACTTGAACTTAGCGGCGATGTGATCGCCGTTGCCGTACATGTCGAGGCTCTCCCACGTTGCGTCGTACATGTCGTAAAACTCGGCACCGCAGCCGCGCACGTAGCGCGCGAGATCGGCGATGTACTGCCGCTCGAAGTCGTCCGGCACACCAGAAGCGGCATCGCGCGTGCGGACTCGCACGAAGGTCAACGGAATGCCGTGCTCCCTCGCCAACTGACAGGTATCGGGCAGAAAGGATGCGTCGACCAGATCCTTGAAGTCGGCCGAACCCCCGCCGACGACCGGATCCGCGGGCACCTCAGCAGTGCGCAAGTTGCCGAGCGCAAACAGATCGTTGATCTCGCGTTTTCTGACGTCGCGATCGGCGTTCCGCCAGAGCAGACGCGAGCAAGCGACCGCTACGTCGTCGAGCAAGGGCGCAGTTTGCACGTGCAAGCGACCAAACGGCATGGCGCGATCGCGAAACCACCCGAGCCGCGCGATCGGTTCGCGCAGCGGCGGAGCCAATTTGCCCTCCACGAGCGGCTCGCTGTCCACCGACACGCGCTCCAGCTTGATGTGCTCCGGCCCTAGAGCGCGCGCACGCGGATCGGTCAGCTCTCCGTCGCGAAAAAACTGAATCACGCGCGGGTGAGTCCCAGATAAGACGACCAGATTCTTGAGCATCAGGTACCAGACCGCAGATTTCGTCGCGCTCACGCCGAGCACGGCCACCCGGTGCGGGCGCAGCAAGCGCCGCAGCAGGTTCTCATCGAAGCGCGTCTGCACCATCGAGTTGCCGATGAGCACGAACTCCGGATTGAGGCGCTTGAGCTGTTCGAGCGCCCGGCGATCGAAGGGTGCGCGTGGGGGCGGCGGGAGTGAACGACTCAGCGCGGTGACGAACAGCAAGCCGAGCAGCGTCAGACCCAGAAAAGAAAAAAGCCTGTGCCAACTCTGCCTGCGAAGCGAAGACGCTTCCTCGGGAGCGACAAGATTGGGTTCGGGTTGAGCATTCAAGGACAAAACGACACCACGCCCGGCGAAGAGAAATCAGAGTTGTTCCGGGTCCGCAAGCACAACTACCTCGCGGTCACTGTTGCACCCGGAAAAGGCCTGTATCACCGCCAAACCACAGCTCGGCGTCGCTGCGTCCCGCTATGGCGTGAAGCGAGCCCACGCTGGACGAAGCTCGCCAAACACGGCCATCGAAGTGCGCTACGCCCCCCTCACCGACGAGCCAGATCGAATCGGGACGCGAGCCCCAAAACGCGGCTGGTTTCGCAATGGGGGCGCGCGCGGAAGTCCACGCGCCGCGCAGGTAGTGAAACAGCTCGCCACCTGCAACGACCCACGCTTCAGCTGCGACCGCCCAGAAGGCCTCGGGCCGGGGCCAAGTCGGTGCGGGTACCGCGAGTGACCAACCGCGGGCATCGATCGTGGCAATGCCGTGGACGTCGAGCCCCCACAAGGTGCCTTCGCGGAGCTCGACGATGAGCGAAGCGGGCCCCGCTGGAGCAAGCGTCCAGCCGCTCGTGCGCTTGATGATGCAGACTGCCCCCGCGCGACACACGAGCTCGGGGTCCGCCGAGCCCAGCACGCCCCATAAGCCGCCCCGCGTTGCGCTGCCTAGCTGGCCGATCTCGTCACGCCCGTCGCGCCAACCGGCGCTCGTGTGACGAAGGTACACCGGAATCTCGCCCGTGCTCGAGCGGCGTGTGCCCATGATCCGGGGCTCATTGTCGCGACCCCAAAAAATGCGGAGCTCGGCGTTCTCGTTTGATCTTGGCTGAAATGAGCCCGGCAGCGGCAGCGCGTGCAAACCTCGCGCGTCACCGATGTAGGGCGGGTCGGCGAGCACCGCTATTCTCGAGCCATCGCCGAGCGCAATCGAGCTGACGCTGACAGCAAGCTCTTGCCGCAGCGCGAGCTGAAGGGGTGGCTCAGAAGCTGCCGAGTTGAGCGGAGCCGCGACGGGCAGAGCGGCCAACGACTGCGGGGGCGCGAGTGCTGGAGCAACGCTGGTGCGCGCTGGAGTGGTGTCGAGCCTCGGCGACGTGGGCACCGCCGCGCAACCGTTCGCCAGACTCAACAGAACGAGAAACCAGCGCGCTGTCATGGTGCGGGGAGAGACAGCGTATAGAGCGAATAGCCCGCCGGGAGTCGGTCGGAGCGCGCGTAAACCGCCAGAAAGCGCGTCACGCTGCCTCGCTCGTCGCGATTCAGAATCACGTGCGTGACCGCGTAGCGCCGGAGCAGCGCAATTCGCTCGTCGTCGGGAGTGTCTCCTGCCAGAAAGCGATCAACGGTAAATTGTCGCTCGTCAGCGTCGGGGACGAGCGGATTTTCATGCTTGAGGGCGACGACCTTCGGCCCGAACGTGGGAATGGGCCAGAGCGTCAGGGCGTCGCCCAAAACAACCGCGTGCTCGCCAGCGATCTGTGCTACGGCCCGCGCGTAGCGCACGTAGATGCTCGGACCGCGGTCGGCATAGCGCCCGAAGTATGCCCACTCCTTCCGGGTGCGCTCCACGTTGTGCAGCCCGAAGATCAGTAACACTAGCCAAACGACGGCAAGCGACCCGCGCCGGCGCCAAGGGGTCTCGAGCACTCGCGGGTACTCCGCAGAGCCCGGAGTCAAAGTCAGGAGCAGCCAGACGACGCCAACCTGCAGGAAGAAAACTCCGAGCAACAGAAAGCGATGACCCAAAGGCAGTGGGACGAACGCGTTGATCCCAAATGGTAGGAGCATCGATAGCGCGCCGAGCCCGACGAACAGCCGTCGCCGACTGAGCAGAAAATATGGAAGCGCCAACACACCGACGAGCGCGAGCCCGAGAGCGCTCGCGAGATCCGGAAGATTGTAGAAGCGGTGGCGTTCAACCACGAGAGTGCCCGTGACCGCCGCATGAACGCCCTGGCTGACCCAACCCGCATCCGAGTGCCCACCCGAAAGAACCTGCCAGACCGAGAAGTACGGCCAAAAACTCGCCAAAAGACAACCCGCTGCGACGGTGCCACAAACCCAAGCGCGGCGCCGCGCTGGCACCGCGGGCAGCGTCAACGCGAGCAAGAGCAGCGCCGACAACGCCATCACGGCGGTGAGTTGGTGAGTCAGAAGGACCACCGCAACGCCCGTTACCAGTACTCCCAATGCGAGCGGACGCGGCGTGTCTGGCGCGAGCTCAGCGGGCTTGGAGTCGCCGCGCAGCACGCGCACCGCGAACGCTAGACCGAGCAATGTCAGCCCCAATGCCGCGAGCCAGGGGTAGCAGGCAACACTCAACAAGACCTTGGGTTGATAGATGCTGGCAAACGTCCAAGCCTCCCACCAGCTGCCGAGCATGACGAGAAGGCCGTACAGCCCGGCGCGTTCATCTTGGAAGTATTCCCGAAAAAATTGCCAGATACCGAGCATGAACAAGCAGGTATAGGCGACGGCAGCCAGGCGCAGGCCACCTTGCGCGTCGAGGCCGAAGGCGCGTGCGAAGAGCGCATTCAAGACCGTGATCGGACCGAACCGGGGCGAGCTTGCGCTGCTCGCGAGGTGCGGATTGGCAGGGTGCCACGGATCCTTGATCAAAGCGTGCAGCACCGCTGCGTGCTCCCAATAGTCGCTGTATGGGCTGTAGGTTCCTGCGTGAAGCCAAATTTCCTCGAGGGAAATGCAGCAAACCATCGCCGCGGCGACGCTCAGCGAGCCGGCGTTTGCCCAATAGCGGACGAGTAGCGCGCGAATGCGATTCTTCAGTGAGGGCATCGGTCGCAGCAAGTCAACGAGCTACTGGAGTAACGATTCGCAGCGCCTGGGCCCCACCGAGCCGGCGCGCGTGCTTTCCTGTCGCATGGCCGGCGGAGTGTACTCATCGAACGTCGCTGAGGGTAGCTGCTTTGGCTCGCATCGAAAGAACGGGCGGGGTAGCCTCGCGCGCCCAAACCGCCCCTCGCGATGCATCACGAATCTTCGAAGTTGAAACGCCTCGCAGAGCAGCTCCGGAGCCGAATCGCGACGCTCGGGGAAGGCTTGATCGTGCTGCTCTCGGCCTTGGTCTCACTGGCGGTGCACGCCCATTACCGGGCGCCAGGGCTCGGAGAATCGGATGCGGCCCGCTTTGCCCGAATCGCGTTCGGTTGGCACGTACGGCGAAAAATGGCATTCGACGACGTCGGCTACCAGATTCGCACCAGCACGCTGTACATTCAGCTCGAAAAGATCGCGCTTGATCGTGGCTTGCCGCTGCACGCTCTGCCGAACGTGGTCAATTGGACGAGTGTCGTATTCGGCACAGCCTGCTCCGTGGCGCTGTACGTGTTGTTCCGGAAGCTGACCACGAGGCCCATCGCGACGGCAGGCACGCTGCTGTACACGCTGACCCCTGGTTTCTGGCTGGGCAACATCTATGGCATGCCGACGGTCCCGGGGTTGTTCTTCTTCCTACTTTCGGTGATCGTATTTTTGGACGCAACCCGAGCTGAAAAGCAGGACGCGGATTTTTTCGGGAGCGTCGTTTTGGCGTGGTTGTTCATGACCGTCGCCATGACCATCAAGAGCGACCTCGTGCTCTGCGGCGGGGCGTTTCTCGGCGCTGCCTTGGCGCGTCCGACCAAACGACTTCGGCTCGTCGGCTGCGCGATTTTCGTGGTGGTCGGTGGTACCGCGGCGAGCATCGGCTACGCGCACGCAGTCGTCTCGCCATCGGCGCCAGTGGCCGCGGCCGCTGACGCACCCGCGGGCCTGTTCGCCTTCCTAAAGGACTGGAACGAGACGTTCGGAGTCAGCCTAGACGCGCTGCTGACCGACACGAACAACACGGTCATTAGCCGCTGCGTGGGCGGCCTACTGTTCGGCGTGATCGTACTGGCGATCTGTTACGGCTTGGTGAGCGCCGGCAAGCTGCGGAAGCAGGCTCTTCTGGCGTTGCTTTGGGGACTACCGCCAATCTTGTCTTGGGGAGTTCGCTTCGGCAATTCAGCGCGCCACAACGTGCCTGCGTTTCCGCCGCTGGTGTTGTTCGCGACGATCTTCTTGTTCGAAATCGTGAAAAATGACACGCGTCGCGGCGCAACCTTGGTCGCTACGACGATGTTCCTATCGTACTTCTCGAACACGGCCGGCGAGAACGCGCTGAAGCCGCAGTCGAACTTGATCGCGCTCTCCGACGGATTGACCAAGTTCACGCAGTCGATGCATGACAAGGCCAGCGCCGTGGCTGAAACACCAGGCGCCAAGCGCGCGGTCATCGCAGGCTATGCCGATCCGTGGACGGAGTTCGAGGTGCTAAGCCGCGCCAAGAAGCCACACATCGACATCGGCAGCACCTGGGTGTTGACCGACGGGGACCAGACCACGGTCATCGACTACAGCGCGTACGTGGAAAAGAAGTCCGCCCGAGAGCTCGCTCGCAAGTATCGACATGACGGCTTCGAGGTCATGTCACTGTCTTACAAGCTCTGATTCGCGAGCGGCGGGCCAAGTTGCTTCTGCAGTAGCACTTGACCAAAATCGCGACTGACCTCGACGTAGCCCGTGCGTAAGTAAAAGGCGTGCGCACGCTGATTCGAGAGCTCCGTGTCGACCCAGCTTGCCAAACAGCCATGTTCGACGAACCACTCCTCCAGCTCGGCAAGCACGACTCGGCCGCGCGGTGCCAGCGACGAAGCCACGACGGCGCTCGCAGAGCCGAGCGTCAACACGTAGCCAATGCCCGTATTGGGAATGACGTTCTCCCAACGGCGACGCGCCAGCACGTGCATGGGCATCGACGCTGCGCGGAGCGCCAAACGCGCAAATAGCATGGGGCGGAGCGAACGACGGATCTGCGCCTCGGTAGCGCGATAGTGCAGCGTGCCGGCGGCAAACGCGCCTTGATGGTGTGGCGTCTCTGCTGAAGGGTGCCAGACGACGTGCGCCGCCGAGTCGGCGAGCAGCGCGCCGTACAGGCCCTCGAGCACGTCGACCCCCGCGCGCGACGACGCGGTCTCCGGCAAGCACAGCCGATGACAGCGAGCTAAGTCAGAAATCTCGCTCAGTGCGATCGGTTGGCGTTGAGCATCAAGCGGCCGACTAGCCATAGGTACTTCACTCCGCGACGCGTCAGTAAAACGAGACTAGCGCCGGTCTTGGACTCACCAAACCGGCGAGGCGGCGACTCGTAATACACCTCTTTGAGATCCACCCCGCGACGCGTGAGGTAGTACATCAGCTCGATGAAGTACTCGCCGTAGTCACCGCTCAGCGCGTGGTCGGCCAGCAGGTCCCGCCGGCACGCGATGAAACCACTCGTGTAGTCCGTGATCTTCAGGCGCAAGATGCGCTTCACGGAGAAATTCAGGATCGCCGACAGGCCTGCCGCGAGCATTTCCCCCTTGGGCAAGCGGTCCGTGAAGGAGTCCTCCGACTGAGCGTAGCGGGTCGCGATGCAGCAGCCTGACACTTTTGCGATCTCGTACAGCTTTCGCAACACCTCCGGCGGGTGAGAGTGGTCGGCGTCCATCCACGCCACGTACGCGGTGTTGGTCGCTTGGATCCCGGCTTGGATCGAATCCGTGAGGCACGGCGTGACGTGCCGGGCGATAACGCGAACCGAAGGATCATGCGCTGCGATCGCGCTGACCAGATCCGCCGTGCCGTCGTTGGAGTTGTCATCCACGACGATGACTTGGCAGCCCGGCAGCACTCGACCAAGCTCCGCGACCAACGCCTCGATGTTGCCAGCCTCATTGAGGGTCGGGAGGATAACGGTAAGATCGTTGAACGACT
>DATHOI010000410.1:0-4248 GCA_035485095.1 Polyangiaceae bacterium
TTTGCGTGGGTTCGGTCTCTATTTAGGCGCAGCGCTGCTCCTCGCGGCGTGCGGCAACGCGAGCAACCCCAGCTCGTCGGCGGGCGCTGGCGGCGCGGGCGCAGCCGATTCGACTTCCAGCGGCGGCACGGCGGGCACGCCGAGCTCGCTGGCCAATGGGGGCGCGGCAGGCCTCGGTCTCATCATGGGCGGCTCCGCTGGCGCTGCGGGCAGCGCGCCGCAATCTGCGCCTCAAAATGAAGCCGAGCTCGTCGCACAGGCGACCTCCGCAGTGTGCGACAACATCGCGAGCTGTTGCAGCACGGCGGGCTTTCCATTTCAGGCGGCTCAGTGCCAAGCGGGGTTGGCGCTAGACATGGGCGAAACTTACGCCTTGTACGCCAGCTCAGACATCACCTTCGATGCCGCCTCCGCGCTCGGTTGCGTCACGCAGATCGCGGCGCAAGCTCGGCAATGCACCTTCGACGGCCCAGCTGCGATCGACGCGTGCAATCAGATCTTCACGCCCACGCTCGCAGCCGGCGCCGCGTGCAAGAACAGCACGGAGTGCGCGCCCAAAGGCGGAGCCTATTGCGACACGACGCTCGCAAGCCCCCTGTGCAAGCTGGCGACCACGGGCAACGTATTTGCCGACGTCGCACACGGAAAATCTGGGGACCCCTGCTTCGGTTCGTGCAAAACGGATCAGGGCGACACGGTGTGCGGCGGACTTGCGCAACGGCCGGGCGATCTCGTGTGTTGGGCGAATGACGGCTTTTATTGCTCTACAGACCGGCAGTGTGTGCCAACCGCAGGCGCCAGCGGCAGCTGCGCGAATCAGCAGGACTGCAGCGTCGGGCTGTTCTGCAGCGCCGACGTGTGCACGGCGCAGACGGATTCTGGCCCATGTACCCCAGGCGGCAGCGAGTGCTCGAGCACGTCGTATTGCGATTCGGCCTCCAGTCAGTGCGTGGCCAAGCTAGTTGCTGGGAGCAGTTGCACCTCCGCCCCGAGCTGCACGGGCGGCTACTGCGCCGCGCGAACCAACACCTGCGCCTCTCGGCTCGCGCTATCGTGCCAAGGCGAGTTGTACTGAGCCTTTCTGCACTGGAGCACAGGCGGCGACCGCGCTAAGACCTGGGCCATGAAGCTCATTCGTTTCGGCGCATTCGGTGAGGAAAAGCCCGGCGTGCTGCTCGGCGATCAGCGGAAAGACGTGTCGTCGCTGTGCGCTGACTTCGATCGCAATTTTTTTCAAAGTGGCGGCCTCGAGCGACTTCGGCAAACGGTCGCCCCGCGCGCAGCACAGCTACCGGACGTGCCGGCGAGCGCTCGCTGGGGTGCCTGTGTCGCGCGGCCCGGCAAGGTCGTGTGCGTTGGCCTCAACTACACGGATCACGCCAAAGAATCCGGCGCCGAGGTGCCGAAGGAACCGGTTCTGTTCTTGAAGGGCAGCAACACCGTAGTCGGTCCGTTCGATGACGTGCTCATCCCCAGGCGCAGCCAAAAAACCGACTGGGAGGTCGAGCTCGGCGTAGTCATCGGTAAGGACGCGCGCTACCTCGAGTCAGCGGAGAGCGCGCGCGAGCACATCGCGGGTTACACCATCTCGCACGACGTGTCCGAGCGCGAGTTCCAGATGGAACGCGCGGGGCAGTGGACCAAGGGTAAATCCTGCGACACCTTCAATCCGATCGGGCCTTTCTTGGCCACGGAAGATGAAGTGCCGAACCCGATGAACCTCGCGCTAGAGCTTTCGGTAAACGGCGAGCGGCGTCAGACCGGCAACACGAAGACCATGGTCTTCGATGTGTTCTTCATCGTGCACTACATCTCGCAGTTCATGACGCTCGAAGCGGGGGACTTGATCAGCACCGGCACTCCGCCGGGAGTCGGCTTGGGCATGAAACCACCGCGCTATCTCAAAGCAGGAGACGTGGTGGAGCTCTCGATCACCGATCTCGGAACGCAACGGCAGACCTTCAAGAGCGCATAAAAAGCGCGCGCGCGAAGGAGCAGTCGCGGGCGCAGGATTTCCAGATTCTCGAGCGCGGCGACGGTTCAGCTCTTGAGCGCGGGCGCCACGCTGCCGCGCGCGCCGCGTTGCTCGCCGAGCAGCACGACCACATAAGCGACCACGAACACGGCCAAAACCAAGCCGAGAAGCAGGTTCGTCGAGCCGAGCAACTTCAACGAAGAAGCGAGCAGCACGACGATCAGCGCCGGGCGAATCAGGCGATCAGGAGCGCGCGACGAGAGCTGCGCGCCCAGGAACACGCCCGGCACACTGCCCACCAAGATCGAAGCAGTCAGCGCCAAATGAAAATCGCCGAAGAAGGCATGACCGAGCGCCGCTGAAGCCACGAGCGGAATGGCTTGCACGAGATCCGTGCCGACCAGCTCGGACAGGCGCAGCTTGGGGTACAGCATCAAGAGCAGGATGATCATCAGTGAGCCGGAGCCCACCGAAGTCAGACCAACGACCAAGCCACCCGCGACGCCAATCAACACGGTAGGTAGCTTCTTCACGTGCAGCGGAACCATGCTGTCGCCGGCCTTGCGGCCGCGCGTCAACAGTGGGCGAATGATCAAGCCAGCGGCCACCACCAAGAGCGCCAGGCCGAGAGCGAGCTTGACGTGCTCCTGAAGCGCCGGCCCTTGACCGGAGGCCTTGAGCAAGAGCACCCCGAGGAACGCCGCCGGCACCGAGCCGAGTACCAGCCATTTGACGAGCTCCGTATTCACGGTGCCGCGCCGCCAGTGCACGCCACCGCCGACCGGCTTCATGATCATGGCCGCCACGATGTCGCTGGAGACCGCCGCCAGCGGCTGCACCTTGAACAACAGCACCAGGATCGGCGTCATCAAGGCGCCGCCACCCATGCCCGTGAGGCCGACGACGAAGCCCACGAACAGCCCAGCTAGCGCAACGGTCGGATCAATCATCGGCGATGTGCAAGAAGCATAACCCTACTAAACGAATAGGGAAACTGCACAATTACCGGTTTCCTAGTAAGGCTATGTAATTACTGTCATTTACCCTGGGCGTGGCGGTGGCGGTGCCAGGCTAGGGCGGACCTCGGGCTCATGGCGGTCTGTTTCGCCGCTGCGGTCCAGGGCGAACTTGAACAGGACCGGCCCGATCATTTCGTTGATCGCGACCGCCGCGATGGCGAGGTTTCTGAAGCCCTCGCCGAAGCTCGGAAACGCATTGGCAATTACCACGGAGAGGCCGAGCGCGAGGCCCGCCTGCGAGACCAGCGAGGACCAACCCCAACGCTTGAGCAGCGGCGGGTCACCGGCGATGCGGCTGCTGATTTGGCCAGCGATGACGGTGAACAGAGCCCGGCTCGCGCACAGCCCGACCGCGACGGGCCAGAGCCGCTTGAGCAGCGGAATGTCCAAGTGCGCGCCAGCAATGGCGAAGAACACGACGAACACGACGCTGCCGGTCTGTTCGATCGAGTGCAGCAGCTTCGGACCTTGAGCAGACAGGTTCGTGACGACGAAGCCCGCAGTCAAAAAGGCGAGCAAGGAATCGACGCCGATGTACTTGAACGTGTCGCTCAAGCCGAAGCCGATGGCCAGGAGCACGAGCAGCAGGTTTCGCCCGACGAGGCGCAGGTAAACCGCGAGCCCCAAGCCGAGCGTAACGCCGACTGCGATGCTGTTCAGGATCTCGTGCCCCAGGATGTTGAAGTCTTCGATGGAGATGCTGCCGCTGTTGTTGATGAGCGGGCGGGCGAGCATCATCATGGTCGCGAGCAGGATCACCACGACCACGTCCGACAGCATGATGAACGCGAGCGAGAACGTGGCAACCGGGCCTTTGGCGCGCGTTTGCGAGAGGATGCCCATGCACGCCGACGGGCTCCGGCTGACCGCCAGCACGCCCCACAATAGCGACAAGCCGATCAGCGCCTTCACCGTCATGCCTTGCGCGAAGGGCATGTATCTAGAGACCCACATGAACACGGCCGCCACGCACACGAGCACGAAGGTGCTCTGGAGCAAGGTGGCCCAGGCCAAGCCGCGGGCCACGGAGCGCAGCGTATCGACGCGCAGCTCGGCGCCACCGGCGAGCGCAATCAGGGACAGCGCCAACGTATTGATCGGAGACAGCTCGTCCACCGTGTGATGATCGACGAGGTGCAGCACATCCGGGCCACCGATGATGCCGGCGAGCAGGTAGCCCGAAAGATGGGGCAGGCCGATGGTTTCCAGGAGCTCGCTGAGCAGCGTGCCCGCGAGCAGCAAAAAACCGATCCC
>DATHOI010000411.1:0-7345 GCA_035485095.1 Polyangiaceae bacterium
CGAGATCACGCGCGGCAAAATCCCGGTTTCGCGAAACGTTGCGTCCAAAAATTCGGTGCCGTTCTCCGCTTCGCGCGTGGCGCTGGTGGCAACAGCCAGGATCTCTTCGACGCCGCGACTCTCGGCGAGCTTGACGTAGCGCCGCAAGACGTCGAGCCCGTCGGCGAACGCGCGTTCGCTGAGCCGCATCGTGCCAAATAGCCCTTGTCCGAGGCGGACCATGGTCTTTTGGCGATCGATGACGCTCAAGCCGTGGTCCGGGTTCACCTCGACCACGACCATGTGCACCGAGTTGGTGCCGATATCGATGGCCGCGATTTTCATGACTGTTTGGCGAGCGCCGCGCGAGAGATCAACTTTGCTAGGCCATCGAGCGCGGAGCTCGGAATGCCATGTCCGCCGTTGAACGGGATGAATTGGACGGCCAAGCCCGCCGCGCTCAGCTCGTCACGCAGCCGCTCAGCGAGAAAGAACGGCAGCACCGGGTCCGCGCGACCGTGGCTTTGCACGACGCTCAGCCCACGGCGTGCCGGCATCAGCGGCTGCCACTCCGCGTGGGAGATCAACGTTCCACTCAGCACGGCCAGGCCACTGAACTTTCGCTGGCCGCGAAGTACGATGTCGGTTGCGAGCATCGCGCCCTGCGAAAATCCACCGATCACGGTCGTTTCGGGCGTGGCGTGGAAATCCCGTTCCAAAACATCGAGCAGGCCAAGCATAGCGTCACGCGCTTCGGTGATGCCGTCCGGCACCTCGGCGATCAGACGCTCCGCGGCGTCTTTCGTGAAGCGATCCTGGAGCCGCGCCATGTCGATGTGCCACCAGGCTCGGCCACCAAAGCCCAAATCGAGCGGCGCTTCGGGGAAGACGAAGCGCACCGATTCGGGCACCGCGAGCTCGCGCCAGAGTGGCACGAGGTCCGTGCCTGGCGCCCCGAACCCATGCAGCAGCACCACGACAGGGCCCGTTCCGCCGCCTTCGCGGTCGCTGCCGCCCGTGACGCGCGCACGCAGCGTGCCCAAGGTGAGCTCTTTCATCGGCGCTGACTTTAGCGCGAGACCTTCACGCCGGGTGGCCGAGTTTGACTGGGCGCGCTCGCCGTGATTCCTTTCGCTGGCGCATGGATCTCAAGGCCTTGATGAGCGAACTGTTGGGCGAGCTAGGCCGCGTTTCGAAGGCGGATGGCGTCGTCGGCACGGTGCGCGACGCGGGCCAGGCCAAGGTGCTTCCGCTGAGCAAAATCAGCATCGCGTTTGGCACCGCCATCGGTGACGTTGGTGGGACGACAAAGCGCGGAAACGATGAACGCGACGCGGATGCGGAAGTAGGCGGCGCGGGTGGGGCGATAGTCGTCGAGCCGCGCGCCTTCGTCGTGGTGGGTGAGGACGGCGTGCCGCACATGTTGGCGTTACACCGCGGCAAGACCGCCGTGGTCCGCCGCGGCATCGAGATTCTGCCGGCAGCGAGTCAGCCGGAAGCCTTGCCATCCGGCGCCGCCCCACGGCTCGGGTCGGGCGAAAAGAAATAGCGCGTCCGAGGAGGCTCGCGTAGTGCTCCTCTGGTTCGGTATCGGTGCGACTCTGCTCGCGCTGCTGCTCGTTGCTCTCGTACGCGTTCCGCTTTCACTGAGCAGTAACGTGCAGGCGAAGGCCGACCCGTCGGGCGCATGGGCGGTCGCGTGCGGGTTCGGGCTGGGGCCAATTGCGCTGACCATGATCGCGGCGGCCGGCGTGAAGCCGTTTCTGACGTGTCACGTCTTCGGCAAGCAGCTAGCACGTCTGCCGTTGTCGCGTTGGGCGCGTCGACGGCGTCCGCCCGCCGCGCCCGCCGCGCGACCAGAGCTACAGACCGAAGCGCAAGAGGTTGCGCCGCTGTCGCGTTTCGAGCGGGGTGTCGCGGGACTGTTTCGATCCATCGACCCGTTTGAAGCTTTGCTCTCCTTGTGGCAAAAAGAGCGAATTTTTCAGGTTCGGTCGTTGGTCCTCGATGTTGAGTATTCGTTTCGAGATGTGGCACTCACCGGGCGCATTTTGGCGGCCCTCTACATGCTGTCGGGGGTGTTGCCCGAGCAATGTGAGATCCACCAAAGGCCGGGTTGGGAGTCCGAGGACCGTGTGGCGTTTGGTGCGGACGGACGATTCAAGATCTGGCCCGGACGCCTGCTGCTCGATGTCGCACGATTCGTGCTAAAACAAAGATCCCAGGCGCGGCGCAACGCTGCCCTGGCCAAGCGGGCAGCGCAGTCGACATGAGCGAATCCAAGATCGGTGACATCGTCAGCAGTTTGCTCTCGGGCGTGCACGGCATCTCCAAGAGCGAGACCATCATCGGCGAGCCGCAGCAAGCGGGGGATGCGACGGTCATTCCCGTGCATCGCCTGAAGATCGCGTTTGGTGCGGGCAGTGCGACCGCTGGCGCCAAGAGCGGGAAGATGGGCGGAAAATCGGGTGGGCACGGCGCAGGTGGCGCGGTGGAGCTCGATCCGGTGGCCGTGATTGCGATCAGTAAAAATGGTCACGCGCATCTGCTCACTGTCGAGGGTGACGAGAGCAGCGCCTGGTCCGCCTTGTTGCAAGAGGTGCCGGACATTCTTGGGCGTCTCGCGCAGTCAGTTGGTGACCGCGTCCGAACCGAGCTGAATGCCCGCGGTGTGAAGGCCAACGAGGTGGGGGCTCCTGTCGAGCCGGCAGCGAGCGCGCTGCCCGACGCCAAGCGCGAAGGTTAAGCGGCGCGGCTGAGGACATGGCGGAGCGCGCGCTCCAACCGTGTCAGACACTCGGCTACGCTCTCCGAATCGACGCACAGAAACGGGCGAAACCGAATCGAGCGCTGCCCGCAGGCCAAAATAATCAGGCCCTCGGCGAAGCAACGCTTGACGATCTGATTGCGCAGCTCGGTCGTCGGCAAATCCATGGCGCACAGTGCGCCGAGCCCGCGCGCATTCGAGACTTCGGGGACTCGATCGGCGAGCGCCTCTAGACCCACGCGGAGCTCTGCGCCGCGCAGTGTGGCGTTCTCGAGCAAGCGGTCGTCGCGGATGATTTCCAAGATGCGCGTGGCTCGGACCATGTCGACGAGCGACCCGCCCCAGGTGCTCGAAATGCGACTTGGCACGGAGAACACACTGTCGACCTGATCGATCCGCGATGACACGAGGATGCCGCCGACCTGCATCTTCTTGGCAAAACAGACGATGTCTGGTTGTACGCCGAGGCGCTGAAACGCCCACCAGGCGCCCGTGATGCCAACACCCGTCTGCACTTCGTCGAAGATCAACAGGGCGTCGCGCTCATTGGCGATACGGCGTAACCCGGCCAAGAATTGCGGCCGAAAGTGATTGTCTCCGCCCTCGCATTGAATGGGCTCGACCAGAATGGCCGCGATTTCGTGATCGCGCTCGTCGAACGCGCGTTCGACCGCAGCGAGTGAAGCGCGCTCGCTGGCAGCAATTTCGGCCTGCCGTGCCGCGAGCGGAAAGCTCATTTTCGGGATGGGGATCCGAGGCCAGTCGAACTTCGGAAAGTGCAGCGTCTTCGTCGGGTCGGTGTTGGTGACGCTCAGCGTGTAGCCCGCGCGACCGTGAAAGGCGTGCTCGAAGTGCAGGATTTGGCTGCCGCCCGCCGCTCTGCCGGCGTCTAGATTTTTGCGCACCTTCCAGTCGAATGCGGCCTTCATGCCGTTTTCGACGGCGAGCGCGCCGCCTTCGACGAAGAAGTAGTGCGGGAGCTCGGGTGGCGCTGCCGTGTGCGCGAGCGTGTCTACGAACTCGGCGTAGTATTGGGTGTAGAAATCGGGGTTACCGACCTTAGTGGTCGCCGCGCGCGCCAGGCGAGCCTGCATGTCCGGCTCGAGAATCCCCGGGTGATTGTAACCCAGTGGATTGGACCCGTAGAAACTCGCAAAATCCAGGTACTTTCCGCCGGTGAGCGCGTCGACGGCGCATGCGCCGTGGCTCTTCTCGAGGTCGAGCACGATGGGATAGCCCACCGCCAACAGATGCTGGCGCAACGTCTCGTGTACCGCCCCAGGCGCTATCCGTATGTGGTTCGCCATCCACGAGTCTAGCACGACTTTTTTCGAAGAGCCTGGAACGGCAGCCGCACCAGAGCGGCGCTCGAGTTGGATTCGCAGCCGGGTACAGCGGCACACTTCGGGACTGCTCAACACGCATGATTTGTGGCTTACTGCCGCACGCAACATGGACGCACGGGCAATCGCAGGCGCTGTCGGCAGCTATCTCAAGGATCACCCCGAGGAGCTATGGCGCCTCTTGCGCAATGCGTTGGCGCTACGCTTTGGCGTTCCGCTCGCCGCGCTGCGTTGGATGGCGCTGAAGGGCGCCGGCCAGAAGGCCCCGAAAGACGTGCAGATCGACGCCGTGCCGCCTGGCGTGCGCGTGGCAGCTTCGCTCGATCTGATGGGCACGCCCGTGCGCGCGTCGGCAGTCGTTTATGTCGAGCGCGTTCGTGCCAACGCAACGGAGCTGGTGTTCGAGATTCGTCTCGCCGAGGTTTCCCTAAAGGTGACCGATGAGTCCTCGGCGACGCCGATCGCTGCGCTGCTGAAGTCTGGCGCGCTGGATCTCAGCAAGCCGGGCAACCTTGCTGCGTACATGCCGAAACGCCCACCGATCCTGATCGACGCCAAGGACGACCGCGTCGTGATCGATCTGATGAAGCACCCGAAGTTTTCGCGTAGCGAAAACGCGCAGCGCCTCGTGCGCTTCTTGGCACCGCTGATCACCGTCTCCGGGATCGAGACGGGGCCGGAGCATTTGGACGTCGCGCTTCGGCCTTTCCCAGAAGGTGTCGCGGACGTGCTGAGCCGCGTGCGTAACATCTTCTGAGTTTCGCCATGGGCGCGCGCCCGGCGCGCCAGGAAGACGCCGATGTTCGAGCTAGAAGCCGTCGCTAACTATCACTGTAAAGTCGGTGAGAATCCGCTCTGGGACGAGCGCGAAGGGCGCCTGTACTGGGAAGACATCGAGAGCCACCGTCTATTTCGGGTCGACGACGCGAGCGGGGAGCATGAGTGCTTCTTTCGTGGTGACATGATGATCGGTGGTTTTACGTTTCAGGAGGATGGCTCCCTCCTGTTGTTCGAGATGAATCGCATCTCCATACTGACGAAAAGCGGAGCGCACCGCGTGGTCGCCTCCGATATCGACAGCGACATGTTTCGCTTCAACGACGCGATCGCCGATCCGGAGGGTCGCGTCTTCGTCGGCACCATCGGCAAGACCGACCAGAGCGGGGGTCTGTATCGCGTCGATCTAGACGGTACGGTGACCGCGCTTTGGAAGGGCACGGGTTGCGCGAACGGGATGAGCTTCACGCCCAACCTGGAGCAACTGTATTGGACGTGCAGCACGACACGTGTGATTCATATCGCCGACTACGACCGCGCGACCGGCGCGCTGTCCAACCGTCGCCCATTTTACGAGGCCCCGATCGAAGAGGGCACACCCGACGGGCTGACCATCGATCAAGCCGGCGAATTGTGGACGGCACGCTGGGGCGGTTCAGCGCTGCTCCGGTTAGGCACCGACGCCCGTGTGCGCGACAAGATCTCGTTTCCGGTCAGCCGAGTCTCGTCGGCCGCATTCGGCGGCCCCAACTTGGACACGCTGTACGTCACGACCGCCGGCGGTCACGTCGATGACGAGGCGCTCGACGGTATGTTGTACCGAGTCAAGGTGCCAGTTCCGGGGCGGCTCGAGCTCCGCTCCCGGATTCGTCTCTAGGCGCTGAGTGCTATTCGGCGGCTGGAGCCGGCGTGCCGGGGGGCAGCGCGCGCGGTGATTTTGGCTCGCGCTTGCCGTCCCACCAGGCCTTCAATCGCTCCATGCTGAACGGGCGCGAGTACGCGTAGAGCGCCATCAAGCTTAGCGCGTAAAACAACCACGCCTGCGCAACGAAGCGATCGTCGACCCAATAAAAGCCGGTCGGAGCGTACAGCAAGATCGTGCTGATTCCACTGGTGACGACTATGGGTGGGCCAAGCGACGGCCGCACTTTTATCAGCGCTGGGACGACGAGGAACAAAGAGTAATAGTAACAGGTCAGATTGGTCATCGAGATGACCAAGCAAGTGCTCAATGCCAGCCCGACCCAGAGTAGTTTCGTGCGCCGTAACGCCCACACGGTCCAGCCGAACACACCGGCGCAAATCAAGAGGAAGAGTGGCTTCATCATCTTGAAGCGATCGAGCCGGCCCTGCTTCCAGCCTTCGAACGGGTCGTCCATGTTGTCGTCGCGCAGGAAGCGCATACGACCGTCCCAGTTGGCGACCAACATAGTCTCGAGCCCCATGTGATTGGTCAGCGGCGTCGCGTTGTGGACTTTGATCGTGTGGCCGAAGAACTGCTTGTAAGAGTCGACGCCACAGACTGCGACGCTCGCCGGAACCAGCACACCGAGAGCCACGATGCAGCCTGCCAACAGGCGCCGGTGGTCGGGGTGCAAGTAACCCAGCAGGCCAGGCTCACGCTTGATGGACAGCACGCCGGTGCCCGTCTTTGGCTCACCCGTCGTGCCGAACCGATAGCGGCGGATGATCTCGAGGAGCACCATGATGCCCCAGCCGCCAAAGAAGATCATTGGGAACACGCGCAGCAGGGCAGACCAGGTGAGGGCACCCCCAGCCAGGAAGAATTTGCGCTTCCTGGCGCAGCACAGGGCTGCGACTAGGAAAAATAACCAGTCCTGACGCAAGAACGCGCCGCCCGTCCAATAGAAGTTAGCGGGCGCGTTGCAGCCCCAAAATACCGTCATCACGGCCATCGCGCGGAAACCGAAGGCCCAGTAGAAAAGCAGCACGATCCCGACGTGGAACGCCACGTCGATCATGGACAAGATCTTGAAGAATTTGTCGCCCGCGGGCGCAAAACTGCCGAAGAACTTGCCGGTCATCGTCCACACGGGCGGTGGATTGTAACCGTGGTCCTTCTGCATGTTGTCCCAGTAGCTGCCTACCGAGGAGTGATAAAACCAGTCGACGTCCTTCTTCCAATCCTCCCAGCGCGCGGCCGTGAAGTGGTTCTTGCACTGGCCCGGGTCGGTGAGGATGTACGTGTCCTTGACCTGCTTGATCAGGTTGACGCGCAGATCGCGGATCTCGCGATTGGCCACGCTCGAACGACGCCCGAGCTCGATCTCGGCGACAGCGGTGCACTCGTAGAGTTGGTTGTAGCCAATCTCTTTGAAGTACTTCGAGCCGAGGTAATAGTGGAAGAACTCGTGCCGGTGGTAGTACTCGCTATACCGGACGTTCGGATTGAAGAAGTCGAAGTAAGTAAAGAACGCCGCGACCGTCAGCACGATCGCCACCCAGCGTTTCGTGCGCC
>DATHOI010000412.1:0-4396 GCA_035485095.1 Polyangiaceae bacterium
CTGCTTCGCGATGATCGGCATGGTCTACCTCGAACAGAACCAACTCGACCGAGCCGCAGAAGCTTACGTACGAGCACTCAGCGCGTCGGCGAAGACGGTCGAGCAAGAGATGAATCTCTATTACGACCTCGGCAACGTGTACGAGATGAAGGGCAAAAACCAAGACGCCCTGTACTACTTCCAAAAGATCGCGCGCCGCGATCCGGGCTACCGCGACGTGAGTGATCGCCTAGGCGCATTGCAGCCGGAGAAGGAAGCGCCGCCCGCGGCTTCCAGCGCGCGTGCAGTTGGCGACCAAGACGAATTCGACAGCGTGTTCGACGACTTATTCGAAAGCGGCAAGAAGCGCTGAGCGGCTCAGCGAACGGGCGGCAGGCCGTCGCTCACCCGTCGCGATCGACGATCGACGCCAAGAGCTCACCCTGTGCGCAGAGTGTGCCTTCAACCGTGGCTTCGCCGCGTAATTTCCACACGTTCGAGCGATGTTGAATCACTTCCACGTACAGGTCGAGACGGTCGCCGGGCGTGACGGTGTGTCGGAACTTTGCTTTGTCGATGCCCAAGAAATACATCAAGCTGGTCGTGGAATCGAAAGGCTCGGAGGCATACGCGAGGATGCCGCCGATCTGCGCGAGCGCTTCGATGATCAGCACGCCCGGTAGGATCGGGCGCTCCGGAAAATGACCCTGGCACCACGGCTCGTTCGCGCTGACCATCTTGTGGCCGCGAATGCTCTCGCCCGGGACGATGTCCGTCACGCGATCCACCATCACGAATGGATAGCGGTGCGGCAAGATCTCGAGGATCTTCGGGATCTGAAGTTTGACGTTCTTCCGCGGATTCATGGCTCGACCCCCCGCCGCAGTACCCCCCTGCTGACGAGTGCTCAGTTCTTCGGTGCCGTGAGCGTCGGCGGTGTGACGGCTGGCACGGCGAGCGGCGCTGGCGCGGCGCCCGCGCTGCCCTTCTTCTCACCAGGAGCGGCTTTCCCGCCTTCGTCTCCGGCGCCTTGGTTGTAGAGCGTGATGATGCGGTCCGTCACGTCTAGGTCACTGCGCACGTACGGCGCGGCCTGTTTGTCGACCACGAGATCGAAGCCTTCTTGTGTCGCGAGGCGTCGGATCGCGCCCATGATCTTTTGCACGATCGGTTGCGTGAGTTCGCCCTGCTTCTTCTGCAGCTCTTTGTTGTAATCGACGAACACGCCCTGGAGCTGCATCATCTCGCGCTGCCACTTGTCGACGCGCTTGGCGAGCGCGGACTTGCTGAGCACGTCGCGCTGCTTCTCGATGTCGTCGCGCTCTTTCTGAAGATCTTCTTGCTTCTTGTCGAGCTCACGCTGCTTGTTGTCGAAGACTTTCTTCAGCGTGGCTTGGGCGCGCAGGCCGTCTTCGGTTTCCATGATGGCGCGCTGGGTGTCGACCACGGCGATTTTCGACTGCGCCTGCGCGTGAGCTTGCGCTCCCGCGAGCAGCACGGCGGCTGCGGACACCACGACGCTTAGAAACCGAAACGAGCTCTTCATGGGGACCGGCTTAGCGTTCGGTTTGGGGCGGGTCAAGCACGAGCGCACTTTCTCGCCCAGAAAGGAGCGGAATCTGCGAGTGAATGGCTCATACTCGAGGGCCTGCGCATGTCCGTTGCCCGATGCGCCGAGCGCGCCCGACGTGCCCCGTACCAACGAGAGCGGGCTCCGGTTCTAGGAGCGGCCGCCGCGCTAGCGCTGCTCGCGTCGTGCGGAGCCGCGTGGGCGGAGCCGTGCTCGCAAGTTGCGCCGTGGGATCGGCTGGCCACCAGCGCGCGAAATTTCGTTCAGCCGGCACCGCTGACGCTGACGGTCGTCGCTATCGCCACTCCGTTCGGGTTTGCGCCGACCGGACTCGACCAGCGCCTGCGAGTCGTCGCGCAACGTGACCTTGGGGGCAGACCGAATCTAGAACCGGTCAGTGTCTGGACTCCTTACGTGCTCGCGGGCGGTCTGCTGGTTGGGTACGGGGTGAGCGCGGCAGCGCACTCTTGCGCCGCGGAGCGCACGCTCGCACCCGTTATCCAAGCGGGGGCGGTTACGTTTACGGTCGTCTCCTTGTTGAAGCTCGGTGTTGGCCGCCGCTTTCCGAACGGTGGCAGCGATCCGAATGCCCCCGACCGCCTCGACCATCCGGAGCGTGCGCACGATTTCGCGCCCTTCCAACGTGGCTTTGCGGGCTGGCCGAGCGGACATACGGCGTTGATGTTTTCGGCCGCTGCCGCGTTCCGCGCTTCGAACCCGGAGCTCGGCGTAGTGGCTTGGGTGGGTTATCCGCTCGCGCTTGGGGTCGCGAGCGGCATGTGGCTCGGCGACCATCACTACGCGTCGGACATCGTCTCGGGCGCGCTATTGGGCGAAGCCATTGGTGACAGCGCGGGTGAGAGCTTCGCTACGCTGCTGGGGGTGCCAGGAACGCTCGCGCTATTGCCAACTTTGGAGGCTGGTTTCGAGGTGCGTTGGGCCGGCCGCTTTTGACCGCTCCGGCGCGACGTTACACGATCACGAAATCCTCGGTCTCGGCGGCTTCTTCAGCCGCGATGCTGCTCGTTTCTTCATCGCGCTTCACGGCCAATTCGTACAAATCGACGAACACCTTCGGGTGCGCCTTCACGAGCTCCATCAGCCGCTCGCGTGGCAAAAACAGGGTCACGGTGGGATGATGCGCGACGACGTCAGTGATGGCTGGACGCCGCAGCACGAGCGCCACCTCGCCGACGACCTCGCCTGGACCGAGCTTGGCGACGATCGTGCTGTCGCCCTTGTCTTGATGGACGATGGCGACCTCGCCCAGCGCGATCAAATGCAAGCCTTCCGGCTGTGAGCCTTGGACGACGATCTTGTCGCCCGTTTCGAACGTACGAATCGTGAAGCGTTCGACCAGCGCGGGACGCTCTGCGGGGCTGGCCGCACGCAGAATGAAATTGGTGCGCACCAGATTTTCGAGCATGCGGCGCCGGCAATACTCGGCAAATTCGCGGCCTACACTGGGCGCTTTTCCTACGACGCGATCGAGGTCGGACTTGTTTGCGACCAGGACGACGCTGGGCACGGCGGCGATCACCGTCGCCGTGCGCGGCGCCCGGGAGAGGAGCGCCATTTCTCCGAACAGAGCACCGCTACCCAGCCGCGCGAGGCCAATGGGCGTCGCCCCCGCTTTGCCGGCCTTCTGCACATCGAGCTCACCGCGCGCCACGAAGAACGCCTCGTCGCCCACGCTGCCCTCTGCCACCAGGGTCGTACCCGTCGAGACCACGCGCACGTCGAAGATCTCGATCATCGCGAGTAGGCCGGGCTCGTCCAGCGATGAAAATAAGATCTGGGGTGACAACTTGGGGGGCGGGTTCGCTGCGCGGTCTTCTTTGAAGGCCTGCACGCTCTGCTCCACGAGTTCGGCTGCTTTTTTCAGCAACTCTTCGGCCTCGAGCGACTCGTGAAAGGGGGTGAAGTTCGGGCCAACCCCGGGCAAGTTGGGGGGCGCGCCGCGTTTGTCGAGCAAGCGGAGCGAGCCTTTGCTGAACGCACGCGCAATCAGCGTCAGGGAAGCCGCGTGATCGCCGCCGAAGTCGCGCAGTTTGCAGGCGGCGGCGACGGATAGCGGCAAGCTTCCGGAGTCGACGGCGCGCTCGACCGCAACCTCGAGGCCACGCTTGGCGGTCTCGGTGTCACCCAACGCGCCGAGCATCCACGAAGTCACCAGCAAGCGTAGCGCTGCGCGCGGATCGCCTTCGAGCAAGGACGCGGAGTAGCGCAAGGCTGCTTCGTAGCTGCCGGCCTGGGCAAGGGTCAGCGCCTGATCAATGGGACGTTCCGGAGCCGGGCTCGCCATGACCCAAGATGATAGGAGGCTCAGGCGCGCGTGTCTTCACTCTTCATTTCGGGCCCGAAATCCGAGTCACGGGGCTCGAAATCTACTCACCTGTGCCGCGTTTTGGATCGCGAAGCCTGGCGATTGCGGCGCTCATGGCATTCGCGGTCGCGCCGACGAGCGGCACCACGAACGGATAATCCATGCGCGTTGGGCCGATCACTCCGACCGCTCCGCCTGCTTCGCCGCCCTCCTCTCGGTACGGCGCGGCGACGAGGCTGACGGGGAAGCCCACCATTTCTTCGGTTTCTTCGCCGAGGAACACGTTCACGTGGGTGGAGGCTAGCGTGCGGTCCAGTAGGATCAGCAAGCGTTCGCGATCTTCGAGCGCGAAGAGCAGATCACGCACGCGTTCTACGCTACCGAACTCGGGGCTCTCGAGCAGCCGAGATTGACCTTGGATCACGACGTCCACGCCGCGCGTGGCATTTTCGGTGGCTGCGCGCACGAGAGACAGGCCGAGCTGCCTCAAGCTCGCGATTTCGTTTTCATGCTCGCTCACG
>DATHOI010000413.1:0-14612 GCA_035485095.1 Polyangiaceae bacterium
TTCTGGGCGATTCGTGCACGAGGCAGAGACCGCGAACGAGGCGCTCGTGCTGGCGGTGACCGAGCGCGCCCCGTCACTCGCGCAAATTTATCCGCTCGTTCCGCCCGCGGTAGCCGCTGTCGTCGACAAGGCACTGAGCTACGAGCGCGAGCTGCGCTTCCAAACAGCAACCGAATTTCGCGAAGCGGCGCGCGCGGCCTATGCCGCCATCGCTGACGACGACGCCTCGCCGTCACTGCGCATACCGCTCTCGGCCGCGTCTCCAGTCGCCCAGCCGGGCCCGCTGCAACTGACGACCGAGGGCGTGGCGTCATCGGTCCGTGGCGCGCGAACCAACCCCAGCGTGACGATCAAGCGACGCTCGAAAGCGCCGTTCGCGTTGCTCGCGCTGGCAGCCGCCGCAGGGTTCGTTTTGATTGGGCGTGGGCTCTTCGGCGGCGCTGGCAAGCCGACATCGCTCGCTTCAGAAGCGAGCTCCGCGGCCGCGACGGTCCAAGCAGCCACCACGATCGACGCAGTGCCCAACGCCCAACCCACCGCTGTACCGGCGGTACTCGAGCCAACAGCGGCCCCGAGCGCGCTGGGCTCGGCGCCCACGAGCGCCGAGCCCGCGCTGCCGGTCGCGCCGCGATCTGCCGCAAAAAACGCCCATCTTAGCGCTGCGCACGCTCCGAGCAGCACCGTGCTCGCCTCCACTTCACCCAAGCCACGCGCCGGCAAGACCGCCGCGGATCTGCTCTCGAAGCGGCATTGAATGGCGGCGCCCATGACCAAGCTCTCGACCCTGCCGCTGATCGCTACGCTGCTCGCTCTGCCCGCTCCGTCGCACGCGCAACAAGCCGCAGCCGACGCGCTCTTCGACAGCGCGCGCACGGCCATGGCCAAGGGCGATTTCGCCGCCGCATGCGAGCAGTTTCGCGCCAGTGACAAGCTCGATCCGGCGCTCGGTACCGAGCTCAATTTGGCCGACTGCGAAGAGAAGCGGGGTCACGTCGCGAGCGCCTGGGAGCTGTACCGCACTGCCCAGGAAAAACTCGGCGAGAAGGACGAGCGCGTCGCGCTCGCCCGCTCGCGCGCCCGCGCGCTCGAGCCCCGCATCCCCAAGCTGACGCTCACGTTGGCGAGCGGCGCTCCGAAGGACAGCATCGTGCGCGAGGGCCAGGTCGACCTCGGCTCGGGCACGTTCGGCGTGGCACTGCCGGTCGACCCAGGCGCGCACGAGCTCGTGATTTCTGCGCCGGGCTTCGAGCCCCGCACCATTCAAATCACGCTAAAGGAAGGCGAAGCGCGCACGCTCAGCGTCGGACCCGGCGCCCCGCTTGCAGCGGCAACGGTCGACGCGCGCCCCGTCGCGGCCAAACCGCCCGCACGACGCGAGCCTGCCACACCGGCCAAGTCGAGCGGGCGCGCGCTCGGCTTCACGCTCGGAGGCGTCGGCGTGGCGGGGCTCGGTGTGGGCGCGATCGCAGGCCTGCTCGAGCTCGGGAAAAAGCGCACCGTCGACGCCAATTGCCAACCCGATAAATCTTGCACCAGCGCGGGTGTCGACGCCGCACACTCGGCGCGCACGTTCGAGATCGTCTCGAATGTCGGTTGGGTCGTGGGCGCGGCCGCGCTCGGCGCGGGTGCCTATTTTCTGCTCAGCGGCGGCGCGAGCGAAAAGCCGAGCACGGCCGTCTCGCTGGCGACCGATGCAACGGGCGGGCGGTTGTCCTTGAGCAGGAGCTTTTGAACGTGTCACGACGCATTACACGCCTGACCGTTTTGAGCGTCGCGCTCGTGACCGCGTGCACGACTGACTTCACGGCTTACCACCTGGAGTCGAGCGCAGCCTCCGCTGGCGCAGACTCGGTGGGCGGCGCGCTCGGCGCAGCCAGCTCGGCCGCTACGAACGGCGGCGTCTCAGGCCACGACACCGTCACCACAGGCGGCGGCACAACTAGCACGAATGGCGGCGTTTCCAGCGCCGCTGGGACGAACAACGCGAGCGGAACGAGCGGAACGACTGGCGGCGCCGCAGGCAGCGCTGACGGCGACTCGCCCACCCTACCCCCGTCCTGCATCGGCTTAGCAAGCAGCTGCGGTTCGGATCGAAGCGCGAGCTGCTGCGACGCTTCGAGCGTGCCCGGTGGTCCCTACAATCGCAGCGACGAAGCGACTGCTCCAGCCACCGTGAGCACGTTCGCGCTCGACGACTACGAGGTCACGGTCGGCAGATTTCGCAACTTCGTCGCGGTGTACTCGCCGACCCTCACCGCTGCGGGCGCCGGGAAAAATCCTAGCAACTTGGCGCTCGATCCCGGCTGGAACAGCGCTTGGAACACGGTGCTGCCGGCAAGCGCAGCGGCGCTCACGACGGCGCTGCAATGTCCGAGTGGCACGTTCACGCCGAGCGCAGGCGCCAACGAGAGCGACCCGGTGACGTGCGTGAGCTGGTTCGAGGCCTACGCATTTTGCATCTGGGACGACGGACGTTTGCCGACGGAAGCCGAGTGGAACTACGCGGCGGCGGGCGGTGCCGAAGAGCGCGTCTACCCCTGGGGCAGCACGGTCCCCGACGATAGCTACGCCGTCTTTTGTCCAGGTTCGTGCGACAAAGTGCAAAGCGTCGGCTCGAAGGCGCCAACCGGCAACGGAAAGTTCGGGCAAGCCGATCTGGTCGGCAACGCGTGGGAGTGGAACCTCGACGTGTACGCGAACTATTCCTCCGGCGCGTGTAACGACTGCGCCAACACCACTGCCACCAGCAGCTCGCAGCGCGTCTTCCGTGGCGGCAGTGCCGGCAATGACGACACCTTCCTGCTGTCCGCGAATCGCTACGGTCGCGACCCGAGCGACCACAATGGCTTCATCGGCTTTCGCTGCGCACGGAAACCGTAGCGCGTCAGCCACACAATTTGGAGAGTGGCCGGAGTTGAAATCCAGCCTGTGTATCGCTGAGCGCCGAGCGTGCGGTTCAGGCCCGCCCTCTCCCTCGACGCGAAATCTGATGTCTAATCTTAAACTCAATGCCGTTCACTTAAGCGGCGAACCCTACGATATGTTGTGGGGGCAGCATGAGCGATGGGGGCCATATTGTGGTCTCGGTCCTTAACCGAACGGCATTGATCTTAAACTTCGGGTTTGAATTGAAACGGGGGTTGAGTCTGCTTTGAGCCTCCCGCACTTTCGTTGACACGCATCAGGAGAGACTCAACGCGTCGGCTGTGGGTCGGGAGTTGAAATCCAGCCCCCGCGAATCGGCCAAGCAGCGCGGCTTCGAATCCAGCCACTACCGCAATTTGCACCGGTATCGCACAGGCTCGCACACCGTTCTGAGCGCTCGTTCGTGAGCGAGGCTCGCGATCTGGAACCGGTTCGCGCTGCGGCGCGCGATTCGAGCAAAAAGTACGAGTCCGCGAGCAAATCCGCATGGCGGAGCTTCGGGATTTCGCGCACAACCCTGAGCAGTGTGCTGATGTGCCTCGCTACGGAGACTATCCATCGATGAAGACGACGACACCGCGACTCAGGACCGCTGGCGTGCTTAGCGCTGCCCTCACGCTCGCTAGCTGCGGCGGAAGCTCAACGACACCCCTCTCGCTGTTCAGCACGGGCGGCACCACGTCGTCGGCGGGCGGCTCAGCCGCGGATGGCGGCGCGTCGGGCGCGCGAGTCACGTCGGGCGCTGGCGGTGCGGGCACAGGCGGTGTCAGCAGCGCAGCCGGCTCGACGTCGCTCGGCGGCACGAGCAGCAGCGCCGGGACGACCAGCGGCGGCGGCACGAGCAACATGGCGGGCGCGTCCGCGGGTGGCGGCTCGTCCTTCACGGGCAGCGGACTGCACGTGGTCGGCAATCATTTGGAGGACAACGGCAAGACCGTGCGCTTGCTCGGTTGGAATCGCCCCGGCGGCGAGTACTCCTGCATCGGCGACAAGCCGACTGTCTTCGACGGCCCGACCGACATGGCCAGCCTGCAAGCGATGCAAGCGTGGAGCGGCTTCAACGCCATTCGCCTGCCCTTGAACGAAACGTGTTGGCTCGGCATCAACGGCGTCAATTCTGCCGCCTCCGGCTCGAACTACGTCACGGCGATCGCAAGCTACGTGTCGCTGTTTCGCACGAACGGCATCTACGTCATCCTCGACATGCACTGGAACGCGCCGGGGAGCTTCATCGCCAATACTCAAATGCCGATGGCCGACGCCGATCACGCGCTGGACTTCTGGAAGCAGGTCGCGACGGAGTTCAAGGCCGACCCGGGCGTGGTGCTCGACCTGTACAACGAGCCGCACATGAATAGCGTGCCCAAGGGCACGTTCGTGGCCGGCAACAATGCCGCGGACGACTGGTCCTGTTGGTTGAACGGCGGCTGCACCATCAGCCCTCAAACTTGGGAGCAACAGACCGGTGGGTACGTGGCCACGGGCATGCAGCCCATGCTCGACGCGGTGCGCGGCACTGGCGCGACGAACCTAGTGCTCGCGGGCGGTGAGAATTGGTCCGGCGATCTCTCGGGTTGGGAGGCCCACGCGCCCCATGACTCGGCCGCCAACTTGGCGGCCTCGGCGCACGTCTACTTCAAGCCCACCGATTGCATGGGCGCGGCCTGCTACTCGACCGTACAAGCCTTCGCGATGGCCACGCAGGTTCCGATCGTCACTGGCGAGCTCGGCGAGTTCGACTGCGCTCATACCTTGATCGACCCGTTCATGGCCTGGGCGGATACGAGTGGCGTCTCCTACCTGGCCTGGTCGTGGTCGCTCGAGCCCTGCGGGTCCGCCGACTACACCGCGGGACCCAGCTTGATCACGAACTGGAACGGCACCCCCACGGCGTACGGCCAAGGCTTCAAGGACCACCTCAGCACGTTGAGCCCTTGATCGGTGCGTGGCGAGCCCGGGCAGCCACGGGCGTCGGAACGCTCACTTTGCGATTTTCTTGAGCCCGGGCGGACCGCTCGAGCCGCTACTCTGGTCGCCGTAATACAGAAAATCCCCATCGAAGGCGAGCGCGGTCGCCGACGCACCGGGCACGAATAGCTCCGGCTGACCGCAGGCAGCGACGTTGCACGCAATGCGATAAATTCCGTCGAACGAGCCGAAGTACAAGTAGCCGCCATCGGCGTCCGCGGCGATCGCCGCGCCCACGTTACCGTTATTGGCCGTGCTCGGAGCGACGAGGGTGGCCAGGTCACCCGTGCTCGCCGGAGTCGAGGCGCCAAGGATGGTCGCGTGCACCATGAGCTCTGGAGTGAGGCCGTTCGAGGTGAGGTCCGTAAAGAACAGCACGGACTCAGTTTGCCCTGGCGTGGTGCTCTGCCCTGCCGCGAGTGACATCCCGCCCACGCTGCCCTGCGCTTGCGCGACGGCCTTGCCCACGGACTGAGCGCCACAGCTCACGCCGCTCGGCAGCGTGCTCTTGGCGATACTGTTGATGGCTTGGCCGCCGCCGGCCACGCCGTTGCCGACGTAGTAAACGTTGTTGTTGTCCAGCGCGACACGAGCTCCCCACGCGGACCCAGTCGCTAAAGCAACGTCAGTGGTCAGCAGACCAGCAGAGCCGCCCGCGATTGGCACATGGTACAGGTCGGGGCCGCTCGTGAGGTAGATGCCGGACCCGTCGAGCGCCAGCGAGCCTTGCCCGCCGCCGCACATCCAACTCGCGAGCGCGGGCGGGTTCGTCTGAGCGCCAGCCTTCGGAACCGCCAAGACCGAATTCGTCGCGGAATTGATCACGTACAGAAAGTTCGCGTCGAGCCCGAGGCCACTCAGTTGGTTGAAGTTGCCGAGCCCTTGCTCCTGCGAGCCGTCCTTGTTGACCTTGGCCAGGCCGTTCTGAGTCTCGAAGTAGACGCTGTTCGTGTCGAGCGCGATGGCGTTCACTTGAACGTTGGCCGCGAGAGTCGACGTATTGCCCGAACCGCCGCCAGAAGCAGCACACGGGCTGGTATTGCCAGAGCTTCGACAATTGGTCATCTCACAAGCGGCCAGCGCGAGGAGGCATACTTTGCACCCGCTCTCGGCATTGTTCAGGCAACCGCTGCTTTCGCTCGAATTGCAGCCGCTATTGGCAATGCATGAAGAGAGCCCCTGGCACACACTGCCAGCAAAGCTCGTATTGTCATTGCCGAAGCACGCGCTCAGCTGCGAGCCACAACTGCTTTGCAGGCAACTATACAGCGCCCCGCAGCCCTGGCCGTTGCCACTCGGATCGATCGAAGCGACCGGGTTGCAGCTCGTGCCACCGCCAGTGCCCGCGAGCCCGGCGTCCACGCGACCGTCCACCGCCGGATCGGGTCCGGGACCGAAGAAGTTGGAGCACCCGACGCTGATCATGAGCACGGTCGCGACGCTCAGGCCGACGCGCGCGCCGGACCCGCGCGCTGAGCGCCAGGTTGAATCAACGAAGTGCATGAGCGTCGTCATTGGAAGGTATAAGCGACCCGCGCACCGACCACGATGAACCATCCGGGATTGGAGCTCGTGTTCGTGCAGCTGTTGCTGTTACTGCCGTTGCCCGTCCCGGTGTTCGACTGGCAGTCGTCGCTGTTGCGCGGCTCCCCTTCACCGCCGAAGCTCGGCCCGAGCACGGAGTAAATTCCGGCTCCGAGTGTCGGGATAGGGTGGCTGTCGACGCCGAGTCGAAAGCCCGGTTGAAAGGAACCGTTGCCGTCCTTGTTCTGAGTCGTTTGCCCGGTCGTCGGATCGAAGCTGCGGTAGCTGGCAAATGTGCCGTGTACTGCGGCCTCGAAGCCAAAGTAGGGATCCACGATGGTGCGCGGCAAAACGTGGAACGCGAGCAGCACGCCGAGCTTCACCATCGAGCAGCTCGTGTACCCGTAGCGCACCGCGGGATCACCCGGGAAATCCTGATGTGGACCGTGGCGGGCAACGCCGCACGTGCCCGAGCGGTCGAGCGTGCCGTACTCGCCGAAGATGCCGAGGTAGGTCGGGCGCCCGAGTCGATAGCCAATGTCGAGGCCGAGCGGGATGAAAGCGACCTTGGCGGTTTCCTCGCTGTCGGGCGTGTTGCCGTTGCCGCTCACGGACACTTTGTTCGTCTGCGAGCCGTAACCCAAATGCAAGCCGAGCTCGAACCCGTGCAGCGGCCCTTCTGGTTCTTGCGCGACGAGGGGCGCCGACGCGGCGATCGCCTCGAGCGTCACATCGACGCCGCGCTTTTCCCGGTCCTGCACCACGACTTCACTCTGGTAGGGGCGAAAGCCCGGCGCCTGAACGCGCAGCGTATGGCCACCGCTGGCCAGCTTGCCCGCGAAACGACCCACACCCACTTGCTTCGAGTCGAGGAAGATCGCAGCAGCTGGCGGCGCGGTCACGCTGAGCTCACCCTCGTGCACTTCCCGCTCGAGCTTCACGTTCAGCGTCGCAAGCTTGTTGCCACCCACCGGTACGTTCTGGGAAAAGGGCAAAAACCCGGGCTTTTGCAGCTCGATTTGGCGCGTCCCGATGTCGACCGTCAGCGGACCAGGCAAGGGCGAGCTGCCCACGGGCTCTCCGTCGATCGAGATCTGCGCGTCGGCCTCGTTGACGCTGATCGACAGATCGACCGTGAACGACTCGATCGCGCTCAGGAGATCCTGCGCGTCCTTGCGGTCATCGGCGCTGAGCACGTCGCCTGCGCTGTCGAGGTACTTCTTCACCAGCACGACGACCTTCGCGTAGTGCCGCTGCCCCTTTTCACACACAGCCACGTTCCAGAGCAGGCGCGGATCGTGGGACAGCTCGTAGGCGGCGAAGAATTTGACGCGCGCGCCTGCGTAGTCACCGTCGCCGTACAGCAACTTTCCCGATTCGTAGTCTGCCTTCGCGTCGTCGGTGAGCGTATCGGAGAGTGACTTGGGCCCCGCGGGCGCGCTCGCTACTGGCGCGACGCTCACGGGGGCGGCGCTCTTGGCCGAGGCTTTCGCGCTGGGTTTTGCTGCCAAGCCTGGCGCGGCCAGCGCGCTCGCGACGAAGCACGAAAGCAGCCACAGAAGCCGTCGTTGAGCTGAGCCGGACGCCGCCATCACTTGAGCCCAATATCGAGCGGATTGTGGGGCTTTGCCGCGGCAACGGCAGGCGGCAGCGGAGCAGGCGCGGCAGCGGCGACAGCGGGTGGCGCGACCGGCACCGGAGCGGCCTTTGTGGCCTTGAGCGAGCCGCTCGCGCGGCGCACGGCCTGCGGCTCAACCACGGGCTCAGCGACGTTGACTCGGGGCGGCGCAGCGCTCCCGAGTGGCGCGCTGGCAGGAGCAGCGCTCGGCGGAGGCGCGCTCAGCACGGCTTGCGGCGTGACCGAGGGCGTGACCGATGCAGGCTCGGTCGTCGCCAATGCTGCGGATGCGACGGGCGCGGCAAGGGCGGCCGCGCTGGCGCTGCTCGCCTCGACGCTCGCCTTGTGTCCGCTCACGAGCAACGTGAGAGCAACCGCGGCACCGACCAAGAGCAACACGCCGAGCGCGAGCGCTGGCGCAGCGCTGGTGCGGCGCGCATTGCCCGTCGTGGCGGGAGCCCACGCAGCGCTGGTCGACTCACCCGGGCGCGACTCGAGCTGGGCCGCGTTTGCGCTCGGCATGATCGAACGCGTGTCGATGCCGGCGGCGCGCAGCACGCGCGAGATCCGCTCCGCAGATAGCCGCGACTTTTCTGGGCCTTCGCCGACCAGCGCATTGGCAAGCTCCGACACATTGCCAAAGCGCTGCGCTGGGTCCTTTTGCATACAGCGATCGATGGCGCTGACCACCGCCGCGGGCACCCACGGACAGCGTTCGCCGAGCGGCGGAGGAGCCTCGGTGAGCACCATCGCGCACAGCTCGGGCATGGTCGTGGCTTCGAACGGAACCTTGCCCGAGACGAGCTCGTACAAGATCACGCCCAGCGCCCAGATGTCGGCACGCGCGTCCACCGCACGCGTCGAGCGCATCTGCTCGGGCGCCATGTACATTGGCGAGCCCATCACCGTCGAGGTCTTGGTGAGCGCCATGTCGGGCTGCGACCCGGTCGCGCCGGAGGCTGCCTTGGAAATGCCGAAATCCAGAACCTTGACGAAGGCCGCGCCGTCCGCGCGCCGAGTCAAAAACAGATTTGCGGGTTTCAGGTCCCGGTGCACGATACCGAGCGCGTGCGCTTCGGCGATCGCTTCACACGCCTGGAGCAGGTAGTCGATCGCCTCGGGCACCGGCAGCGCACCCCGAGCTACGTGGTGCGCGAGATCGCTGCCTTCGAGATACTCCATCACGATGTACGGGGAGCCGCTCGGTAGCGAGCCTACGTCAATCACGCGAGCGACGTGCTCGCTCTCGATGCGCACGGCCGAGCGCGCCTCGCGCGCAAAACGCGCGACGACCTCGGGGTTCTGCAGCGCGTCGCTGAGCAGGAATTTGATCGCGACGCGCCGCTCCAGCAGCAAATCGTCGGCCGCGACCACGACGCCCATACCGCCCACGCCGAGCACGCGTTGCACACGGTACTTTCCGGCTAGGACTTCGCCAGGCGAGACAGGGGCTTCCATGAGACGAGGCCTTCGCTCCCACGCGCAGCGAGCTCAGGCCGTTCTCGCCCAGGATACACCACTCGCCGAGTCCAGAAAATGCCCGCGAAAGGCCGCAATCAGCCGCAAAAGAGCGCCGGCGGGCTCAGGGCACGGCTTGAATCTGCTCCGCGTCGACGCGAAAGACCTGGGGCGACACGGGGTAGCTCCGAGCGCCAAAATCCTCGCGCACCTTCACGCTGAACTGGTTAGCGAAGGCGTAGTCGCTCGACCAGGCCACCAAGAAATCTCGGTTCGGCACCGCCGCGAAAAACGGATAGCCGAGCTGCTTACCGAGCGCGTCACGCAGCTCGCGTAAGGCCAGCCGAGCCGCGTCGTAGCCATCTTTGGTCGCTATCGTGATGAACTTGCCCGGCTGGCTCGCGTCCGCGGGAGACTCCGGCTTCAGCTCCAACGTCTGAGAGCTCTGCCAGAGGGCGCGTTCCGCGGGCACTAGCAGCGAGTCGAGATCGACCTGCCACGCCAGCAGGTCCTCGCTTCGAACATAGCGAGTCGCGTGTGGGTCGTCGATCACGAGCGCTTCCACGACGTTTGCCACGAAGTTGCGCGCGGCGATGTCATAACGCTTCGCATAGTCGCTGGGCACGAGCATCGGCCGAAGCCGGGCTTTTACGTCGTCGAGCTTCGGCAAGGCAGGGCTGCCATTCGCAGACTCGAGCTGCTCGGCTAGCGTCTGCGCCGACTTCTCGAGCAGGGTTTTGGCGCGTGCGCGATCGGAGCCCGCAATACGGAAAATATTGTCTAGGTACAGGTGTCCGATTCGGTCCTGGACCTGCACGCTGACGGCATCGTCACCGACACGCCCCAAGCGCCATTGCGGATGCTGCTCGTGCAGCACGTCGAGCGCGAAGCTCTGTAGCGCCGCGATCGACTGCAGCGGTCGCACGATTCGCAGATACAGAACCCCGAGCCCGCTGAGCACCATCACCGCCAAGATCGCCAGTTTGGTCTTCATGGGCCGCGATCAGCGAGCCAGAAGCGCGCGCTGCCGACGGCACTGTCCGTCGATTTTTAGCGCAAGGCAAGCGCGCGGCTCTTTCCGAGCGCTGCGCTATTGCGTGGTGACCACGAAGCCAGCCGAGTCGTTGACCAAGTCTTTCATGCCGGGCGCGAGACCAGTGACGGTGTTGCCGATGATCGTGGCCGAGCCGGTTGGCGCCGGATAAAACGGCGGCGAGATGACGATGCCGTTCATGCCGGGCGAGCTGATCGTGTTGTTCTCCAAGAGGTCGTTCATCGACGTGGAAAAGCCGACACCGTTGTACAGCGCGTGGTCGATGATGTTGTTCGTGACCTTGGCGCCGCCCACGTTGCCGACGCCTTGGCCGTCACCGCCGTTGCCGATGTGCAGCGCAGGCTGTTGCTGCATGAATGCGTTACCGCCGCAGCGCGCGACCGTGTTGCCGGTGACCGTCGCGGACGTGAGATCAGAGCCGTTGACGCCGAACTTGCCCACTCCGAGACCAATGAAGCGCGCGCAATCAGAGATGTAGTTGTTCTGCACGACGTGGCCGCTGCCGCCGTAGATGCCGATGCCCTTACCACCCCAAGGAGTGACGGTGGTGTTGTTCTCCATCGTGATGTTGCTCATCGCCGTGTAGTGCGTGTTGCCGTTGTAATCGACCGAGTTGATCGCCATGGCGTCGTCCCCGGTGCCCCGCACGAAGTTGTTCTTCGCCGTCAGGTTGCTGCCCACGGTGCCGGTGAGGCTCACGTTGTTGAGGTTGCAACCGTCGGCCCAAATGCTGATCAGCCGGCAGTTTTGCACCGTGCCGCCCGTCCCCGACGCCCAGAAACCGGACAGGGTGTGCATGGTCCAGATGCCGTCCGCGAGCCAATTGGTGCCCGTCGTGTCCATCGCACCGGCGGCGAGTGAACGCGTCGGCGCATTCGAATCGAGCGCGAAGTTCTTGACGGTGCACGAGGTAACGTCGAAGAGCGCAGCCTGACCGCTGGCGTTGCCACCCGGAACATTGCGGTAAATCGTGCTGTACCACATGCCGGCGCCTTCGATGGTGATGCCGGTCGCGACCAGGTTCTTCGTGGTGTTCAGGTAAAACGTGCCCGACGGGATCCAGACCGTCTTCTGCTGAGTCTGCGCCGCATTGATACAACTCTGAATGCCGTTTGTGCTGTCGGTGCCGATGTCGTTCGGCTTCGCGCCGTAGTCCGTGATGGACAGCGAGCCCGCGGGTTGTGTCGCGGCGGGCGGGGGCGCCTCCAAATCGATCACGTCGATGTAGTAGAAAGCGGCATCATTCGCGGCATCTTTTTGTAGCCGGATTTTGCTACCCGGCGCGACCGGCGCGCCCGTGATGAAGGCGTGCGAATCGTCGAAGAATTTGCGCGGATCGCCGTCCGCCGGGTTGTCGCTGTCCACGTTGTTGTAGTGATTGTTGCCTTCATAACCCCAGGTTTGTTTGGAGCTCAGCGGCAAGGCTTGGCGCATCGTCCCGTCGACGTACAGGTTGATCGTCGAAGTGATGCCACCGCCGCCGGCGGAGTCCGGGATAGCGGCGCGCAGGTTGATGAACGTGATCGCCTTGCCAGTGTTGTTGGTCCACTCCACGTACTGACCGTTCATGGAGAGATTCACGTAGGCATGGCCGGACGACTCGAGCTCCGGGCTCGAATACTGGGAGGTCGGTGCCACCGTGAGCGACACGACCGTCGCGCCACCACCCGGTGTGCCCGCCTCTGCTTCGTAGCTGATGAACGGCGTATTCGCGCCGACGCTCGGACCGGTCGCGCCGCCCGCGGCGCCGGCACTACCCGCGGCGCCCGCGCTCCCGGCAGTCGAGCCGCCGACTCCGCCGGTCGCTGCCCCGGCACTGCCTCCGGTGCTAGTGCCGCCCGAACCGGCGAGCGCGTTGCCGCCGCCGAGACCCGAGCCCGAGCTGCCACCCGAGCCCGGAGCCCCGGCCGATCCTGAGCCCGGCGCGCCGCTGACCGCGTTGGTGCCGCCCGCTGCCTCGCCTGGGGTGGAGCTCGAGCTGGAGCAGCCGGACAGCCCCACGACCAATAGCGAACAGATAGCGCAACCAAAAAGCGGGCCAATATTTCGAATGACGAGCATGACGACCTTCCGCAAGCGACGAGTGTCGCTGTGTGGGAGGAGCGCGCGCGCGCGATCACCAAATGTTGCGTCGGGGGGGGCGCTCTCGGGGCTACTGCGCCGGGGTCAGCGAAATGTCGGTCAGACAGACTTGGCTGGTGTCCCCCATCTCGACGGAGTAGCCGCCCTCGATGAGGAAGACCACGCCCGCGTCGGTGTCACCGGTAGTCATGAACGGATCCGAGAACACCTGAAGCTGAGTGGAGACTTGATCCACCTGCTGAAAATCAGTCGCGAACGGCAATTCCGCCCCGCCAACCTTGGCTGTGAACGAGAACAAAGCAAGCGGACCGGAGGTCGACGCTTTGTACGAGAGCACATAGTTGCCAGGCTGGAGCGCGACGCCGGGGCTCCCGGTCGCGGGCCAACCCACCGTGTACAGTTGGTCCGTCCCCACCGTGACGCAGACTGCGCCGTTGATCACCGGCGCAGTCGCTGGCTCGTCCTCAAACACGATCTGCCAACCCGTGGTGCCAGAGGAAAAGTCGCCGTTCGGGATCAGGTTGCCGGCGACCGCGCCGCTCGTGCCGCTGGACCCGGGCATGCCCGCGTTCGCGCTTCCACCGAAATTGCCAATGTTGCCCGAACCACCGCTACCGGATTGAATCATGCCCGCCGCTCCGCCACCGCTCTGTGCCGCGCCACCACCCGGCATGCTGACCGCTCCTGCTACGTCACCGCTACCGCCCGAGCTCGAGACCGCGCCACCGCTGCCCGCTGGCGATACGCACACGCCGGCCGTGCACACGGACGCGCCATTGCAAGTGTCATTCGGGTAGCAGGCGCATCCCGGGTCTCCGGTCGTGCAGGTCGCCCCGCCACCGCCGGCACCTGCCGCGAGAAAGAGAGTCGGTGGTGCGACGGAACCGCCGCAACCTTGCAAGGCAGCAACTCCGAGCGCGATAGGTATCCCCCAACTCCGCCAACTAAGCTTGAAACGATGGACGATCACTCTTAGACGCTAGCGAGAGCGGCATACCTCCGCAATAGTTCCCGAAACCGCTACATAGGAAACCGATTTCACACGGCATTTCCCGTTCCTGACAGTTCCCGACGCGCGCCACGAGTTAGCTGACTGCTCACCCTCCGTTGACACGACTGACTCGTGTAATGGACCGTCGGATCGAGCCCCCTTCAGAACATCGAACAATTCGCGCCCTTCGCCGGCTGGAGCGCGGCTCGCTGCGGCGCGGCTGGCCCCTGCTATTCGGGGCCCTCATCGGCTGCGGATCGAGCACGAGCTCAGGCGGCGGCAACGGAGCAGGCTCCGGCACCGAGGCAGGCAGTAGCTCCGCGTCCGCGGGCAGCAACTCGACGACGAGTGCCGGCAGCGCAAACGTCGGCTCCGGGGGCAGCGGCGTGTCGACGGCCGGTGGCTCGAGCGGCGGGCAGACCAGCACTGGGGGCACGAGTAGCAGCACGTCTGGCGCGTCGAGCACGACAGGTGGCGCGGCAGGCGCGAACGGCGGCCAAGCGGGAGCGGCAATGGGCGGCGCCACGGCCACGTTGGACTACCCATCGTGCAACTACGGCATGGTGCCAAGCGGCACGGCTCCCGCGGCTTGGAGCGACACGCCGACGCTCACCCCCACGGGTGTCAATCCGTACGGCACTCCGAGCACGACGATTCCGGGTGGCTACATCCTGCTCAATGAAGGGCCGCAGGGCACGACTCAAGTCCCGATGGCGACGCAATCGTCGATCCTCACGCGCATCAACAACGATCTGAAATTCGAGACCAGCTACTCGTACATTCACTTGCCACCCTGGACGACCGGGCTGAAGTCGACGCACTACATCGACTATTTGCTGGTCGGCACCGGCCTGCCCCAAGATCCGAACGCGGGCGGCGACTCGAGCTACGAGGGTCAGTACCCAGACGTAGAGACGACGCAGGTCGCCATGACCGACCAAACGCAACGTTACGATCTGACGCACGAATTCAATCACGTGCTCGAGAACTCG
>DATHOI010000414.1:0-5248 GCA_035485095.1 Polyangiaceae bacterium
GCGGCGAAACAAGGAAAGGGTGGCTTCGGCCGAGTACTCTTCGCCGCTTGCATTCAGCGAGCGTCTCTACAATCGGGACGTGCTCGAACAGCCTTCGCCAGTACTGAAGTCACGAAGAGGACTTCCTTGTGGCGACGATGCAGATACGACCATTCACGCTTTCTGCGCGGGCGACGGCGCAGCCCGCGACTTCGATGCGGCGCTGAACCCAATCCGCGGAGAGCCGCAGCTTCGCATGGGTGCTCGCTCGCATCGTCCAGGCATTCTCGCTGCGCTCGTGCACGATGTCCGTCACTTGCACGCGATCGACTGAATATTCCAGAAGGCACGTGAGAATGCGCGTGTCGTCCGCGCGCACGAGGATGAAGCGCTCATTTGCTTCCAGCGTGCGCCCGGCATAGTCGCGGAAGGTCAAGGCGAAGACGCCGCCGGGGGCGAGCGTGGCGCACGCCGCCTCGAGCAGTCGTTCCGCGTCGGGCTCGGAAGGCAAATGCGTGAGTGTGTCGCCCATGCACACGATCACGTCATAGCTGCCCAGAGCCAGCGCATTCAGCTCGAGCAAGTCGCCCGCGACCGCAATCACGTCGGGGCGCTCCGCCCGAAGCTCGGCCAGCAACGCGTGGGAAGAATCGATCGCCGTCACGTGATAGCCCGCAGCGGCGAGTGGAATCGCGTGCAGACCGAGGCCAGCGCCGAGATCGAGCGCGCGCTTCCCCTCGCCCATCGCAGCAATGCCGCATGACTCGAGCTTCGCACGCGAGCACGCGAACGCAGTAGGCATGTCACCCAACATCCAGCGATAGATGGGCGCGAGCAACGTTTCGTAGTGCGTTCGCGTCGAGTTTGGGTGCATGGCTTCAGCGTTCGATCACGACTTCCAAGTATTCGCCCGGAATCGCCACCGCTGCGGTTTTTTTTGGGCGGCAAAAGCGTGCGATCAACGCCAAGATATCGCGCGTCAGCAGCGATTGCTGTTCGCTCGCGAGTGCGTTGAATGCTTTGTGCGTCGGCCCATAGTAACGGCGAAATTGCGCCACGAAATGCTCGGCGGACGGATAGTGAAAGACGAAGTTTCGTCGCTGCACGTGGATTGCGCGCACGCTCGGGAAGAGTTCGTGTAGGCGCGCTTCGGTGCCCCAGTAAATCGGTGAAACGAGGCCGGGCGCAGGCGGCACCTGCTTGCCGACGGCCAGCAGCAAGCCCCCGATGAATCCTTCTGGCGTCCAGTTGGCGAGCGCGATCTTGCCGCCAGGTCGAGTCACGCGCACGAGCTCGCGGGCGGCGCGCACCTGATCGGGCGCAAACATCACGCCGTACGTCGAAAGCACCGTGTCGAACGACGCGTCAGCGAACGGCATCGCCTCGGCGTCGCCTTCCACGAATTCGACGGACAAGCGCTCGGCCGCCGCGCGCTCTTTTGCCCGCGCCAGCAACGCCGGAACGTAGTCGAGCCCGGTCACGTGGCAAAAGCGGCGCGCAGCGGCCAACGCGGCGTTGCCATTGCCGCAAGCGACGTCGAGTACGGTCGAGCCCGCTTCGAGCCCCGCGGCCTCGCACAGCTCTTCTCCAGTGATTTGCAGCGTCGTACCGATGACCGCAAAGTCACCGGAGGCCCACATCGCCTGTTGCCGCGCTTTCACGCTCGCAAAATCTACCGTCGTAGGGTTCGATACGCACGCGCCTGCGGCAGAATTCGTCCGTTCGCTCATTTGGCTGACTCCTCTTTAGCGCCGGCGAGTGCACCGCACGCAAAACCGTTGTAGGGAGCTTTCACGGTGATGCGAATGGCTGCGCGTCGGATCGACATGACTCAGCGTCTGGTCTCGCCTCTGGCCCCTCGCGCTCGCGTAAACATGAGCGGCGTGCATTGGAGGGCAAGCCGGTGAGCGACACACTTTCGGAAGTGCTTCGCGCGGTGCGCCTCACGGGTGCGGTGTTCTTCGCGATCGACGCCTCTGCGCCGTGGGTGGCTGAGACGGCGGGTGCACGCTTCGTCGCGCCGCGCTTGATGCCCGGCGTCGAGCATGTGGTCGAGTATCACCTGATCGGCGCGGGTTCGTGCTGGGCGGGGTTGATCGACGAACCCGCGTTGCGGCTCGAAGCCGGCGATATCATCGTGTTTCCGCAAGGGGACGCGCACGTTATTTCGAGCACGCCGGGCATGCGCGGTGATCCCAACAGCGAAGCACATCGCCTGGCGGAGTTCGGGCCACTGCCGGTTTCGGTTTCGATCCACGGTGGCGGCGACGAGCGCGCGCAGATCATTTGTGGTTTTTTGGGCTGTGACGCGCGCCCGTTCAATCCGCTGCTTTCGGCCTTGCCGCGAGTGATTCACTTGCGCGGCTCAGGCGAGAGCGGAACCGTCATCCGCCATCTGATCGAGCTCGCCGTGGCCGAGTCGGGTTCGCCTAGAGCTGGCAGCGACTGCGCGCTCTCGCGCGTGAGCGAGCTCCTCTTCGTCGAGGCCGTGCGGCATCACGTGGCCACGCTATCCGCCGAGCAAGTGGGCTGGTTCGCCGGCTTACGTGACGACCAGATCGGCCGCGCCCTCGCCAAACTGCACCAGCGCCCCGCGCACACCTGGACACTGGAAGAGCTGGCCAAAGAAGTCGCGATGTCGCGCTCGATGTTGGCCGAGCGATTCGTGCATTTCGTTGGCATTCCACCGATTCAGTACTTGGCACAGTGGCGCATTCAACTAGCCGCGTCGCTGCTCCGCACGAGCAAATCGAGCTTGGCTGAGATCGCCGAGCGCGTGGGATATGGCTCGGAAGCCGCGCTGAGCCGCGCGTTCAAGCGCACCGTGGGTATCGCTCCGGCGCCGTATCGGCGCGGCGAGCTTGCGCCGCACCCTGATGAATAGTCGGATTCCGGGTCACGCGCGCCCAACGCGCCGCCATTCTCGAACGGAATGCACGTGCCCGGGTTCAACGCATGGAGATGGCCACCGTCCGGAGGTCGGGCGCTCATCCACCCGTGCGCTCGCGGTGCTTGCACCCGGGCCAGCAGCAGGGACGGCGCTGGCCTTCTTCCAGCTCCTCCTGGGTCCTGCGAATGCGGCGCTTTCGCGTCATCTCTTGCTTCGCGTCCTCGACCCAGCAGATAAACTCGTTGCGCGCCAACGGCGTGATGTCCGTCCAGGCGGCCAGGGCCGCGGGGTTTGCACTCAACGCCTCGCGCAGATCGACCGGGAGCTCGTGCACCACACCACCCGGCACGCTCTTTCCGGTCACGAACTGAGTAAAGGCGCAACCTGCCCTGGGCAGTCAAGCGATTCGGTCACCGCATGCCTACGCTGCGGCCCACCGCGGAAGCAGTAGTAGACTCACTTCAGCAGCACGCACTTGACGGCGTCTTTCACGGTCAGGATCCGCGCCGCTACTGCCACGGAGATATCCATCTCGAAGTTCTCCTCCAAAGCCAGAATCAGATCTGGGAGATCGAGTGCGTCTAGGCCCAGGTCTTCGACGAAGCGGCTATCCAGATGCACCTCTCGCGTCGGGACGTCGAAGCGCGTCTTGAGAATGCCGCAGATGGTGTAGATGACTCCCTTGTCATGTGGTCGGGTGGACGAGAGAGCGGGCTTATCCAAAAATTCCACTGACTTGCTGTCGACCATGATTCTTCTCCTATGAGTCTGCTATTGGCTCGGAGGCGATGGCCGCCGAGTGACTAGACGTTGCTCAAATGTTTGCCATCGCAAGTAGCTGGGTGCGCACGTCGACTCCGTCCTCCGCTGACGCTGCGCTAGGGAATGAATCTCGAGTAGCAGAACGCTGTTCGATATCGCGATGCCAACCATCATCCGGATGCCCATCGACGCCATCACGCTGCCAAGCGCCCTGTTGGGACTAACGCCAGCGCATCGGGATCGTTCCCTTGAGCGAGGCTCCTGGCGCGCCCAGCGACGCGGCTGGCAGGGAACGGATCGCTCGAAGCAGCGTTGATACGTCGAATGGCCATGCCGCGGCGCAGCAAATCAGTCGATTCACCTCCGATGTTCGACTCGGATTTCCTGAACTTCTTCTCGCGGTGTCGCCCTGTCGTGGTGGTGGCGCTCTACTTCCCCGCAGTGCTGGCGGCGCTCTTCCAAAGCTTGGTGCGCGTTGGAGTGAGCCCTCTCACCACGTCGTGTCTGTTTGGATTGGGTTTCGCGATCTGGACTGTAGCGGAGTACTGGTTACATCGAGTGGTCTTCCACTGGCAGAGCCCGACCGCGTGGGGCAAGCGTCTGCACTTCTTGGTGCACGGGGTTCACCATCGTTGGCCGAGTGACAAGTACCGGCTGCTCATGCCTCCCGCAGCCAGCGCTCCGTTGTATTTTGCGTTCTTGGGCCTGTCGCTAGCCCTATTCGGTCACTTTGGCTGGGCCTTCCATGCAGGCTTCGTGGCGGGGTATGTCCATTATGATCTCACGCACTATTGGCTTCACCACGGCCAACCGCGGAGCGCCTATGGGCTCCGGCTCAGGCGCAATCACATGCTCCATCACTTCAAAGACTCGAGCTCGCGTTTTGGCGTTTCGAACCTAGTCTGGGATCGAATCTTTGGCACAGCGGGCGAAGCAAGAGTGACTCGGTAGTGTGAGGCCCGTCGCACGACCGCTGAACGCTGAACGCTGGCCAGCTCGCCGAGCGTCTCATGTGACGTTGCGGAGTCAACTCAGCGGCGATTCATAGAACCGCTGAATTGCTGGAACCACGGCGCGTGTTCGCCGTTGGACTCGCGCAGCCATGAAGATCCAGCGATTCTTTCACGCCCTCGTGGTCACCGGTGCGTCGTCGACGGTTGGGCTCACGGCTTGCAGCTCTGAACGAGCTAGCGATGCGGGAGCCAGCGCGGGCGATGCGGGCAGCGTCTACAGCGGCGGGACGGCAAATGCAGCGGCGGGCAGCGGTAGCTCGAGCGGCGCGCCCGGCGCTGGAACCGCAGGCGCAACCTCAAGCGGTGGGACTGGTGACCGGGCGGTGGGTGGCAGCACGAGCGACGCTGGAGCCTCTGCGAGTACGGGCCGAACCTCTATCGCCGGCAACGGCGGAACGAGCGCTGGAGCCTCGGCCGCTGGCGCGAGTGGAACCTCCGCCTCTGCCAGCGGCGCCGGCTCGGGCGGTGTTTCCAGTAACGATGGCGGAACCGGTGGCGGCGATATCTGCGGCGCAAAGTGCGACTTCAACGGTTGCGACTTTACCGTCTGTGGCGGGTGTTGCTGTTGGCTCGCGCCTGGCGCAGCGGGCATCTGCGCCGAGGT
>DATHOI010000415.1:0-3831 GCA_035485095.1 Polyangiaceae bacterium
AAGCTCAACGTCCCGTTCGCTGAGGGGGTGAATGCGCCGCCTTGTTTGACGATCACGTGCAATTTGCCGCCAGAGGGCGTGGCTGTGATCGAATACCCTATCGCTGGCGCGACATCGACCAGCACGTGATTGGCGCTCAACTGCGACACGGTGTAGTCCGCGCTGGCAACCGTTGCAGTGCCGGCTTGGTCGGACGGGAACAGCACCACTTGGTTTTGCGGTGCGTCGAGCTCGACTCCCACCAGATTTCCCGACGCCACGTTGCCGTCGGCGGACGAGAGCCGCACTTGCTCGCCAGTGCTCGAGCTGGCCGTGATGGTGCTGAGCCATTGCTGTGTTGCAGCGCGCGCCGGCGTGTGCACTTCAAGCCGCGTGCCGGAGGCGAGCAGGCTGGTCGTCGTCGTGCTCGAGCTGCGCGGCAGTAGCGAGCGAATGCTGCCCACGGTCGCTGATTGGACGACCACGTCGAAGCGACGCTGCGTCGCGTCGGCCGTGATCGCTTGTGTCGGAGCTACCGGCGTGTGGAAGCTCAGCCATTGATCCGCGCTCCCCTGTGCGACCGTGGTGCGATCGAACAGCACGAACGTGCCGGGGCGCACGTACACCAAATCACGCGTGAATTGCGAGACCGGGTGATAACTGCTGTTGCCGTATTGACCCTCGAGGTTCGTGGCGCGCGCCCGCACGAAGACGGCGCCGTCTTCGTAGCGCTCGATGTGTGCCTTCGAGCTCGACGGGTCTGCGCTATTTTGGCCGGGATTATAGGGGTTCGAGGCGTCATTGACGAAGAACGTGTTGTACAGGCGGCGCTGCTTCGTGCCGTAGCTGTCGTCATAGACCATATCTTCGCCTGGCGAGCCCGCGTTCTGCGGCAGCCAGCCGGTCGCGTTGATCAACACCGGCTGATCGCCAACGACGACGCTGAGATTGCCAGCGTCGAACAGTTCCTCGCCCGAGTCGGCGGCGTTGATGTAGGCGCCGCCCTCGAAACCGGCCCAGGCTGCGGTCGCATCCCAAGTCGAGCGCATGCCCACGTGCCCTGGGCCAGACGCGAGATGCGAGAGCGAGTCGGCCTTGTAGTTGCCTTTCGGCTCTTGGGGATCGCCGTATAGGAATGCCGACCAGGGCGCGCTGTCATCGCCCGCTGCGCTGATTACGTCGGCGGCGAAGCCGCGCGCGAGCGGCGCCACAGCGTCCCCGGCATCTTCCAACATCGTGGCCAGGCCGAGCACGAGCTCAGCCGACGGATTCACCGTCACGCCAGAGTGAATCGTGCCTTGGTCATCCAAGTGCTTGAGCGCCGGCCAGGCAAAGTGCAGCTGGTATTCGGCCTGGTCCCTCGCAAAAGGGATCTGCTGCGACCAATCCGTGCCGGTCGCCGTCTTGGTCGCCCACATCGCCTCGGCGAAACCGAGGACGGCTTTTTTCCCGTATTCCCAGCCTTCCGGCCAGCCGCCGCCCGCCATTCGGCTGGCAAATTCCGGCTGCACGAGCTGGCCCCACATGCGCGTGGTCACGTCGTTCCAATACGTGGTCGCGTTCGGGTTATCGCCGTTGGTCGCGAGCGCCGCTGCGGTCTTCGCCAGAAAGTAACCGGCGAAGTAGTTGCCAATCGGGTCGTTGTTGATGAAGCCGCTCTGGTCGTACCAATCGATCCAGGCGTTGATCGAGCTGATGACGTCGCTCTTCGTGGTTGCGGGTAGCGCTGGGTAGAGCCAGTCGTAGCCGAAGGCCATGCCCACGACGTAATTGCGGATGCCGTAACCCGAATCCGTCGACGGTGCCTCGCCCCCAGAGCTCACCGGTGTGCTCATGGCTTCGAGCAGGCGCGCCCCGGCCGCGCCATAACCGGCTTGAGTGGCCGCGTCGGTCGCTGTGCGGTAGCAAAGACCGAGCGCACGAATCGCCGGCACGTAGTCCTCGCCTTGGTAGCCTTGCCCGACGCTCGGAAAATCGGGATAGGCCGTGCCGTTGGGTGGGTACATCGTACCCGTGGTGTAACCGTCGCAGTTTGCTTTGAGCGCCGTCCACGCGGCTTCACCCGAGGCGGCGCGCGCCTGCAGGCGTTGAACCAGCGAATCCGTCAGAATCAAGCGTGCACTCGGCCGAGCGACGAGTGCGTCCGCGCTGCGCAGCGTGACGCTGCTTTGCCCCGCAGCAGCGCTTTGGCCCACAGCAGCGCCCTGACCCGCAGCAGCGCTTTGCCCCGCAGCAGCGGCCAGGCCAGCGCCAGCGCTCAGGCCAGCACCAGCGGTGGGGCTGGCATTCCCCGAGCAAGCCGAGACGAGGCCGGAAATGCAGGCCACGAGTGCGCCAATGACGACGTGATTCGCTCTTCTCATGTCACTCTCCTTCGCCCGCGCACACACGTGCGCGGCACAGACAGCCCGCATCTGCGAATTGACGCATTCACTCCGCACGCTCTCGCTTCGAGAGCGGCGGTGCCTACAGCCGAGCGCGCCGTCCAGCGCCAAAGTCCGACATCTCCAGCGGTCGGTGTAGATCTCTGCCTTCGGCGCGAACGGGCATTTGCCTATCAGCGCACACGTGGCCTCCGACTCGAGTGCTCGAGCCTGAAGTGAACGCAATGTCGTCACGCAACGACGTTGCGGGGAAGCACACGTTTTAGCCTCAAAGATCCACGGGTCAACTCAGAAAGTGTGCGTAGCAAATTGCCAATATCGTGCTGTTTCGCGACACTTACATGCAGACTGACCTCTGCACACGGCTTCCCTGGTGCGAGTCACACACGACAGTTTGCAGGTATTTCTCAGGGGTTTTGTGTGCACCTCGCCAAGCGAGCACGAGCGGCAGTTTTGCCTCTCAGTCGCCGATCGCACACGAGCTCGCGTTCGTCACAAGACAGTCAGCGGGCATGACTCGACGCTGACCAACCCAGTAACGCGCTCGTCACTCGAGGGAGTGACGACTCTCGGCAGCGTGAACCATCCAGTGTGCCTCGAGATTTTTCGAATCGCTTGCCAGTTGCGGAGACAACTCATGCCGTCGGACTGATTCTCTCCGTCGGTCGAGAGCTCTTACCGATAGTCATTCGACTTCGACCAGAACGCGACCCGGTGGCTAGAAAAATGCTCGGGCTCACTAAAGTCGCTCGGCGCGGTGGGCGTCGCGATGCTCCGAAATTTCCCGGAAATGGCCGCGAGGAGCTCGAATCGGCGGTGTTCTGCAACCACCGCGCGCCCCAAGCGCGACCGGAAGCGATAGGATGCGCGGATGGATCGACCCGAAGACCGCGAGACAGTTCAGCACACCGACGTGATGGGGGTCTTACTGGAGCGCGCGGAGTTCGTGCGCAGTGTGCTTCTGCAGGCGATGGAGGTGATCCGAGATCCCGCGACGGGGCGTGCGGAAGCGCTCGAAGCGGGTTGGCCGATTGTCGAAGACGACGCGACTCGTGTGGCGAACGCCGCCAAAGTGATCAACGACCTGCACGGCCGGCTCTTCAAGAACGAGAAATCACGACCTTGGCTGATGTTCGTGCGGTGCATCGACCACGCCGCGCGCCACGCGAACGAGACGAAAGGCAGCGAGTTTGACCGGGAACGTGCCAAAATAGCGCGCGAGTCCTACCGACGTTCCTTCCCCGAGCTCGAGCAAAAGCTGACGGATCCCGCATTGCTGCGTGCCATCACGGAGTGGCGAAAGCAGGCGCCCAAAGGGACCAAGACCAAGACCGTGAGCAAGCATTGGGTCGCCGTCCACGAAGCCGTGAAGCTCTTCATGCCCGATGCGCCAAGCGCGGAGAGCATCTCAAAGGTGTGGCGTGAGGATTTCCCTCACGCCCTTTGGAACGCCCAAAACACCAAGCGA
>DATHOI010000416.1:0-11693 GCA_035485095.1 Polyangiaceae bacterium
ATCTGTAGCCGGGCTTTACGGCTCAACATCCGGCGCCGCGCGCTGGCCGTCGAAATCACGGCGCTGCTCGCTGCGCGACTGATCCGGACATCCGTCTGAAACGCGGCGCGGGCCAAAAATGGCTCACCCAGATGAGCAACGCCACGCTCTCGAGCGCGCTGCCCGTCGAGCCCGCTCGGACTCGAGATTGGCTGGCCCTCAATTTCGCATTTACGGTCTTCGTCAGCGCGTTCCTGCTGTTTCAGATCGAGCCGCTGATCAGCAAATTCATTTTGCCTTGGTTTGGCGGGAGTCCAGCGGTCTGGACGACCTGTCTGTTGTTCTTTCAGATCGTGCTTTTTTGCGGCTATGCGTACGCGCACTTGAGCACGCGCTTCTTGGCTCCACGCGCGCGCGTGATCGTTCATTGCGCGCTCTTGGCCATAGCGTTGGTGTTCCTGCGCGTTGCACCCGGTGACCAATACAAGCCGCTCGACGCGGCTCACCCGACGATTTTGATTTTGGGCCTGCTCTCCGCCACGGTTGGCTTGCCCTACTTCGCGCTGTCCTCGACCGGTCCGCTGCTGCAAGCGTGGTTCAGTGACGCATACCCGAGTCGCTCGCCGTATCGCTTGTACGCGCTGTCCAACTTGGGCTCTCTGATTGCGCTGCTCAGTTATCCTTTCGTGTTCGAGCCCGCCTTCGACGTGCTCACGCAAGCCCATCTGTGGTCTTGGCTGTTCGCTGGCTTCGCCTTGCTGTGCGCGCTGTGCGCGGTCAAAGCCCTACCCGCGCTGCGCGCCGTAAAGCGGGACGCGGTATCGACGAGCAGCGAGCGCACGTCATGGCCCGAGCGCGCGCGCTGGGTGGGGCTGCCCGCGTGCGCTTCCTTGGCGCTCTTGGCGACGACCAATCACGTGACCTCGGACGTGGCGGTGATTCCATTTTTATGGGTGGTTCCACTCAGTTTGTACCTGATCACGTTCATCGTCGCGTTCGATCACGAGCGTTGGTACCGGCGCCGCGTCTTCGCCGCGCTGAGCGTGGTCTTGTGCCTGGCCGTGGGCTGCCTCGACCCGCTCCGTGACGTGCTCGAAAGGCTGCACTACGACTTCAGCTTCGTCGACGACTTGGTGCTGCACTTCGCGACGCTGTTCTGCGTGTGCATGGTGTGTCATGGCGAGCTCGTGCGCTCACGCCCGAAGCCCGCGCGCTTGACCGAGTTCTATCTGCTGATCTCTGCTGGCGGCGCGCTGGGCGGTGTGTTCGTGAGCTTGATCGCGCCCGCGATCTTTGCCACGTTCTTCGAATGGACGATCGCGCTCTTGCTCGCCTTTGCGCTGGGCGTTGCGGTCCTGTACGGCGCGAGCGCGCGCCGGCGTTGGGGTGTCGCGGGCGCGGCGGGTGTCGGCTTGCTCACGCTCGGCGGCCTTTCGGGCATTTACTACTACCAGCGCGATGACGACGCGCCGCTCGCTGTGCTGCGCAATTTCTACGGCGTGGTCTCGGTCTACGAGGCCGACAAGGACGACCCCGCGCTGCACCATTTCTCGCTCGCGCATGGCATCGTGGTACACGGCAGGCAGTTCGTCGCGCCGGAGAAACGGCGGCAGCCCGTGGCCTACTACGCTCCGGGCACGGGAGTAGGGCGGGCGCTCAGCTACTTTCAGAAGCGGCCCGACCTGCGCGTTGGCGCGGTCGGCCTAGGCGTCGGCACGATTGCGGCCTACGCGGGCGCCGGCCAATCGATTCGCTTTTACGAAATCAACGAACAGGTCGAAACGCTGGCTGAAAAATATTTCAGCTTCCTGCGCGATAGCCCAGGCCAAACCAAGATCGTGCTCGGTGACGCACGGCTGTCGCTCGAGCGCGAGGCGACCCAAAACTTCCACGTATTCGTGCTCGACGCATTCAGCGGCGACGCCGTGCCTGCGCACTTACTGACCAAAGAGGCCTTCGCCATTTACCTGCGCCATCTACGCCCCGATGGCGTGATCGCCGTGAACATCACCAATCGGCATTTGAATCTCGCGCCAGTCGTGACGGCTCTGGCCGATGCGTATCACCTGCAGACCGTACGCATCTTCAGCGAGCCCAACGGCAAGGAGCTCGCGTATCGTGCTGATTGGATGTTGCTCACCAAAAACGCCGCGTTCCTCGCCGAAACGAAGGCCGCGCCGCCGCCGGGCGCGCGTCAAAGCGCGCCGCTGCTCTGGACGGATCACTACAGCAATTTGTTTCAAATCTTGGAATAGCCGTCGCTAGGCCATTTCGGAGCCGAGGCGGCCGGCAAAGTTCACCAAGCTCGCAGGCTTCACCAGGGAGGGCTGTGAATTTTGCGATCCGCTGAACTGGGATGCGGCGTAGGACAAAACTGGAATACTCTGCCGCGGTGACGCGGAACGATCGTTGGCAACTGCTCCCCCCGCTGCTTGGCGCGTTTTGCGCGTTCGTCGTCGTCTTCGCGCTCGCTGCGTGCACGAATAACCCGTATCCGGACAGCGACAACGGGCAGCGCGTGCTCTACACCTCGTTCGCCGAAGCGCCGAAGTCGCTCGACCCGGCGGTCGCGTACGACACTGCCGCGCACGAGATCACCGGCCAGGTGCACGACACGCTGCTCGAGTACCACTACCTGAAGCGGCCCTACATGTTGATCCCGGGGCTTGCGACGACGGTCCCCAAAGCGCAACCGCAGCCGGACGGTTCCGTGACATACGCGTTCGAGCTACGCCCGGGCGCGCTGTTTCAGGATGATCCCTGTTTCGAGCTCGGCGGCGCGGGCAAGCGCACCCGCGAGATCAGCGCGGACGACGTCGCCTTCGAGCTCGAGCGCATCGCCGATCCGTTGGTCAATTCTCCGGTCATCGATCCCTTCTCGAATTTGGCTGGTTTTGCCGAGTTTTCAGCGCGGCTGAGCAAGCTATTGAAGTCCGAGCCCGGCTTCAAATCACTGCCCGCGCGCGAGCGCTACCAACGCGCGCTGCCGCTGCCCGGGGTGCGCGTGGTCGACGCGACGCACCTCGAGCTGCGGCTGAAGGCTCCGTACCCGCAAATTCTGTATTGGTTCGGCATGCCCTTCACCACGCCCGTGCCGTGGGAAGCCGTCGAATACTATTCGGGCAAGAACGGCCACCCGCATTTGGCGGATCATCCCGTCGCGTCCGGGCCATTCTTGCTCTCGGAGTACGACAAGCAGAGCCGCATGGTGCTCGATCGAAATCCCAATTGGTACGGCGCGAAGCATCCCGAGTGGCGCGCGCCGGGCGCGACGTATCCAAGTGACGGCGAAGCCAGCGACGGCCCCGCCGGTCGCTTGGCTTCAGCGGGGAAGGCCTTGCCCTTCTTGGACCGCGTGGATTTTCGACGTGAAAAGGAGTCGATCCCTGCGTTCACGAAATTCCTGGAGGGCTACTACGACACGTCCGGCATCATCCGCGAGAGCTTCGACAAAATGGTGAAGGATGAACGTCTTTCGCCAGAAATGCAGGCGCTCGGCATGAGCCTCGACAAGTCCGTGATCGCCGCGGTCTACTACATCGGCTTCAACATGGATGACCCGGTCGTGGGCGGCAAATCGGGCGACGTGAGCAAGAAACTGCGGCAAGCCATGAGCCTCGCGGTCGACGTCAAAGAGTACACGCGCCTGTTCATGAATCGCCGCGGTGTGCCCGCAGAGTCCGTACTGCCACCCGGTATTTTCGGGTACGAGGCTGACTATCGGAACCCGTATCGCCATGTCGATTTGGACAGAGGCAAGGCGCTCCTGAAGGAGGCCGGCTACGACAACGGCATCGATCCGAAGACCGGCAAGCCACTGCACCTCACCTTCGACACTTATGACACCTCGCCGGACGGCCGGCTGCGCTACCAGTTCTTCGTCAATGCGTGGCGTCAGCTCGGCATCGACGTCGAGATCGCGGCGACCAACTACAACAAATTCCAAGAGAAGGTGCACGACGGCGCGTACCAGATCTTTCTCTGGGGTTGGGTCGCAGACTATCCGGACGCCGAGAACTTCCTCTTCCTGCTGACGAGCGACATGGCTCGCACCAAGAACAACGGGCCGAACACCGCGAACTTCTCGAACCCCGAGTTCGACCGCCTGTTTCTGGCCATGAAAACCCGTGAAAACGACCCAGAACGGCTGGAGATCATCCGCAAGATGCGGGGCATCGTCGAAGACCAATGCCCGTGGATCGAGCTCTATCACCCGGAGGATTACTCGCTTTTGCACACCTGGGTGCACAACGTAAAGTCCGCCGGGCTGTCCGTGCCCACGCTCAAGTACGACGATCTGGACCCCAGCCTGCGCCAGCAGAAGCGCACAGCCTGGAATAAGCCCGTCGTGTGGCCGGCGTACGCGCTCGCGGTGCTGCTCTTGCTGGTGATCGTGCCGGGCGTGCTCACCTTTCTGCGGGAGCGCCAGTAATGCTCGCGTACATCTTACGGCGCACCGCCTACGGTGTGCTCGTCGTGCTCGGCGTCTTGTTTTTCTTGTTTGCCCTGTTCTTCTTGGTCACCAAACCGGATGACATTGCGCGCAAAGCCATCGGCGACAAAGCCATGCCCGCCGTGATCGCACAATGGAAGAAGAACCACGGCTACGACCGCCCGCTCTGGCCGGGGCCGGGTCACATGAAGGACAACATGCTCGTCGAGCACTACCGACGCATGCTGACCTTCGACTTCGGCCGCAGTGACGCGGACGACACGGTGATCTTGGACCGCATCGAGAAGGGTGCGGGCCCGAGCCTCTCGCTCACGTTGCCGGAGTTCGTGCTGGGCTTGCTGCTCGGGATCGGGCTCTCGCTATTCGTGGCTTTTTTCAGGGAAACTTACATCGATCGTTCGGCCGTGGTGCTCAGCGTGCTGGCCATGAGTGTCTCGAGCCTGCTGTACATCATCGGCGGCCAGTACTTGATCGGCAAAGAGCTGCGTTGGTTTCCGATCTCGGGCTTTGATCCGTCTTGGGCCGTGCGTCAGCGCTTCTTGGCGCTACCGATCGTGGTCGGCTTGGCCGCGGGCATCGGCTCGAGCGTGCGCTTCTACCGCACGGTGTTCATCGAGGACATTTACAAGGACTACGTGCGTACCGCGCGCGCCAAGGGTGCCGGTGAGCTTCGGATCATGACGCGGCACGTGCTGCAGAACGCGATGATTCCGATTCTGACCAACGTCGTCACCGAGATCCCGTTCTTGCTCATGGGCTCGCTCTTGCTCGAGGCCTCGTTCGGGATCCCGGGGCTCGGCTCGCTCACGGTCGACGCCATCACCGGCAATGATTTTGCGACGCTCCGAACCATGGTCTACATCGGCTCGCTGTTTTTCGTGGCCGGGCAGATCCTGACCGACATCAGCTACACCATCGCGGACCCGCGCGTTCGGTTGGATTGAGCGATGACTGAAGTCCTCAATTCATATCTCACCTCCAATCTGATCGTGCTCTCGTTGCTGCTCGGCGCCCTGGGGCTGTGGCGCGCCGTAGCCAAAAATCGGCTCTGGAGTGAGGCACTCCGCTCGGTGTACCGTCGGCGTCCGATAGCGGTTTGGGTGTGCGCGCTGTATCTCGCTGTCGGCCTTTCGGACTCGGTGGCCTGGGTCGGCGGCGCACAGGTCGGTACGGATGCCGTCGCCAGCCACCAGGCCAAGACCGTGCTCGACCGAATCTTCGGAGACACGAAGGAGAAAAGCTATTCCGCACCCTTCGCCGACGCGGAGTTCTACGCGAAGAGCAAACTACGCCACCCGGGCTCGCACGTCCTCGGTACCGACATCCTCGGTCGAGACGTGCTGTTCGTCACGCTCAAGGGCGTGCGCATCGCGCTCTTGATCGGTGGGCTCACCAGCTTGATCTCGATCCCACTCGCGCTGCTCATGGGCGTGCTGGCCGGCTTCTTCGGAAAATACATCGATGACGGCGTGTTCTTCGTGGTCAGTGTGCTGCAATCGATGCCGAGCATCTTGCTCCTGATCGCGCTGATCACTGCTCTGCCGAAGAGCACGCTATCCGTATGCATCGCGCTCGCGGTCACGAGCTGGGTCGGCTTTTGCCGCTTGGCGCGCGGCGAGACCATGAAGTTGCGCGAGCTCGACTACGTGTACGCGGCGCGCGCGCTGGGCGTCTCTGAAATGCGCATCATTTGGCGCCATATTTTGCCCAATTTGACGCACCTGATCGTGATCACCTTCGCGCTTACTTTCTCCGGCTTGGTGCTCTCGGAGGCCGTATTGGCCTGGCTCAATATCGGCGTCGAAGGCAGTTGGGGGCAGATGATCGCACAGGCCAAGAACGAGCTCTCGCGTGACCCGGTCGTGTGGTGGAACTTGGCGGCTGCGGCCACCGCGCTCTTCGTGCTCTTGCTCGCGATCAACTTGATCGGTGACGCCATTCGCGACGTGCTCGATCCCCGAACGGCGAGGGAGCGCCAATGAGCGCGCTGCTCGAAGTCTCTGGCCTGACCACCAGCTTTCCTTCCGAGCGCGGCCGCATGCCCGTGGTCGATGACATTTCTTTTTCGATCGCCGCGGGCGAGGTGCTGGCGTTGGTTGGTGAATCAGGTTGCGGTAAGTCGGTGACGGCGTTTTCGGTGCTGCGCTTGATCCCGAAACCTGGCCAAATCGACGGCGGAATCATCGCGTTCCAAGGCCGCGATCTGCGCGCGCTCAGCGTGCCGGAAATGCGCGGCGTGCGTGGTCATGAAATTTCGATGATCTTCCAAGAGCCGATGACCAGTTTGAATCCGGTCGTCCGCGTCGGCGCGCAAGTCGTGGAAGCGATCCGTTTGCACGAGTCAGTGAGCAAGCTCGCAGCGCGCGAGCGTTGCTTCGAGCTGTTCAAGAAAGTCGGCATCCCCGACGCGCGGGAACGGCTCGATGCCTATCCACACCAGCTCTCGGGCGGCTTGAAGCAACGCGTGATGATCGCCATGGCACTCGCGACGCGCCCCAAACTACTGATCGCCGACGAGCCCACGACAGCCCTGGACGTCACGATTCAAGCGCAAATCCTCCAGCTGCTCCGGGAGTTACAGCGTGATTTCGGCTCCTCGATCTTGCTCATTACTCACGATCTCGGCGTCGTGAACGAGCTCGCTGATCGCATCGCAGTGATGTACGCGGGGCGCATCATCGAGCAAGGCGGCCGTGAAGAAGTGCTGAGCGCGCCGCGCCATCCGTACACGCAGGGGCTGCTCCGTTCCATCCCCGCGCTGGCCAAACGTGGCGAGCGCCTGACCGAAATTCCGGGCGTCGTGCCACGGCCCAGCAATTGGCCCAAGGGTTGTCGCTTTTGCACACGCTGCCCGCGTGCGTTCGAGCCCTGTCCGGAAATCGTACCCGGGCCAACGCGCATTTCCGAGACGCACAGCGCGTGCTGCCACGCGGTCGAGCAGGAGCAAAAATCGTGAGCTCGGTGCTCTCTCTCGGCGAGGCTGAGCCGCTCTTGCGCGTCGAAGGCTTGCGCACCTGGTTCCCGATCAAGAAAGGCGTGCTGCGCCGCACTGTCGGTCACGTGCGCGCGGTCGACGGCGTCGATCTGACTATCAAACCAGGAAAAACCACGGCTTTGGTCGGTGAATCCGGGTGCGGCAAGACCACGGTCGGCCGTTCCATTTTGCGTCTGATCGAGCCCACGGCAGGCAGCGTGTTCTTCGACGGCCAGGACTTGTTGGCGTTGCCACCCACCGCGCTGCGGCGCGCACGCCAAAATATTCAGATGGTCTTTCAAGACCCGATGACCGCGCTCGATCCGCGACTGCGCGTGCGCGACATCATCGCGGAGGGGATGCACTCCTTCGACATCGGCCACAACGACGCGGAGCGCACGGAGCGCGTCGTCGCGTTGCTCAAGCGCGTGCAGCTCGACTCCGACTATTTGTGGCGTTTCCCGCATGAATTCTCGGGTGGTCAACGGCAGCGCATCGGCATCGCACGCGCGCTCGCGGTCGGCCCCAAGCTCCTGATCTGTGATGAAGCGGTGTCTGCGCTCGACGTCTCGATTCAAGCGCAGATCATCAATTTGCTCGCCGAGCTGCAAGCAGAGCTCGGCCTCAGCTACCTATTCATCACTCATGACTTGTCGGTCGTGCGCTACTTGGCCGAGGAAGTGTGCGTGATGTATCTCGGCCAAATCGTGGAACGCGCGCCCGCCGAGCGCTTGTTCGCGACGCCCGAGCACCCGTATACCCAAGGCCTCTTGGCTGCCGTGCCCTCGGTCGACCCTGCGCGCCGTTCGGTCGAAGTGCGCGTGCTCGGTGACGTGCCGTCGCCCGCTCACCCGCCAAACGGTTGTCGTTTCCACACCCGCTGCCCCAAAGTCTTCGATCGCTGCCGTCAAGAAATGCCGGAGCTCTACCGCACTCCGGACGGCGTGAGTCGCTGCTTTCTGAACGAAAAGCCTTAGCGCTGCGAGTGTTTAGGGCGTGGGCTCTTTGCGCCGCGAGTAAAGTCGCTCTGCGACGCGGGCAAGGAGCGCGTTACCTGGTCAGGACGTGTTGAATCACCTGGCCACTCGGGCTCGACTGGGACGTGGTCAGCGTATTGCCGTTCACACAGAAGCTCACCGGGTAGCCCGGAGGGTCCGACTCATCGACGTACTGTCCCGTTCCGGTCAACGTATAGTTGTCTGTGCCCGTTCCCGAGCTCATGAAGCCGAGCGTACAGTCACAACTGCCGCCATTCGCGGCGTCGTACGGACAGTTGGCGGTCGTCGCGCCATTCGTGATTTGATTCGCGGCCAATGTCGAGCACGCTGAGGAGGCCGGAGGCGGCGGGTAACCAGAGTTCGAGGCGTGCAATGCGGTAATACAGCTGGTCGTGTATTTCAGCGTTTGCACGATGTCTGAAGAGATGTCCGCCGTCAGGCTGGCGCCGTCGAAACTGACGGTGCCCGCGACCGAATAGGTCAGAAACCCGAGCGCATCCTGACACGCCGCCGGGATCGTCGGATCCGATGTGCTCAGGATCAAGCACGTCGACTGAATCGTCCAGGTCCCGATCAGACTGCCGCCGCACGGGGTGACGGCAGCGGAACAGTACGGGCCTGTCTGCGGGCCGCCGCCGGTGCCCGCTGTTCCCGTCGAGCCACCGGTGGGTGCAGCGCCTCCGGACGGACTCACGCCGCCGGCACCGCCACGGGTCGTTACCCCAGAGCCGCCGGAGGTCGTGTCGCCACTGCCGCCATTCGCTGTTGTGCCAGAGCCGCCCAACGTCGTCGTGTCACCGCCGCCGTCGCCCTTGCCACTGCCCCCATTGCCGTTACCGTTGCCGGTGCCAGCCGAGGAGGAGTCATCGGCGCCCCCGGCGGTGACGTCCCCGAGCGGTTCGATCAAGGAGCACGCGGGCAGCGCGCTCGACAAGAGCAATGCCCAAGCGAGTTTTTTCACAGCGCACCTCGCACTTCGAGCCCGCCGCCAGTGCTGGCAATGACGGGCAATACTTGCAGCCTCGCGGCAGGCGCGGCTTCTTGTGAGCTCTGCGTCGCCAAGAAATACACGAGCAAGCCTGCGGACACGAGCGTGCCCGCGCTGAACACCAAGTTCACCGTGCCCATGGTCGCGGCTGAATCATGCTTGCTGACCCGGTCCCCGGCCAGCGTGCTGTTGGCGGTATTGAAGCTGCTGCGGTCTCCCGAGTAGAGGATGCCCGTCGTGACCGCACCCACGAGGAACACGCCCGTGGCCACACCCGAAGCGATCACCGCGGTGTGCGAGGGTCCGCTCCGAGCTGGCGGCGCGGCGGTGGCGGCTGCAGGCGCGACCGGCACACCTACCGCGGCGCTCACTGGAGCCGCAGCCCCCGGTGCGTCCTGCAGCTGCGGCACGGTGATGGTGGCTGCCCCCGCGGGGCCGGGCGCGCCGATCGTCTGCGAGTAGCTTTGCTTGCCCGGCGCTGCTGCCTCAATCTGATGTTGACCCGGGTCGACTGGGAATTGGACGCCCAGCGCAGCCGAGCTCAGTTCTCGACCATCGAATTTGATGACCAAGCCCGCCGGCGCGACGCCCGCCAGCGCAATGCTGATGTGGGCGAGCTTCGGCTCGAGCGCGCGAACGTGCTCGTCGGCGAGCTGCGCGCGATCGTTGTCTCCTTCGCGCCGGGCGCGCGAGCTGGCTTCACTGAATTCGGCCCACGCGGAGGCCGGCTTGCCCTCCGCCTCGTGACACGTCGCGAGGTTCAGGAGCGTGCCAAGCCCTGGATCCAACTTGTAGCTCTCGGCGAACTTGGGACAGGCCTCGGCGAATTTGTGTTCCGCCGAGAGACGCTTGCCGTCACGAAACAGCGATTCCGCAATGGCAGCATTACTGTCCTGCGCCGCCGCTGGCACTGCCCAGCCGAGGACGGTTAGCGCCAGGATCAGCGACGGATACAAGGAAAGCGTAGGCTCAAAGGTCCGAAGCATCGCTCCGTCCGATAACGCTGCGCGCGGCGCGCGGAAAGGGAATTAAGCAAAGGGCGGGCACTTGCCTCACTCGCGCACGGCGCACAGTGCGCGGCGCGCACCGCAACCGGCGCCGTACAGCCCGCGCAACACCTGGACGGGAATTCCTCGCCGCGATACACCTGTGGCTGCGGAAGGGCTCAATGACGCAAGTTTTTCCAGGCCAGATCCTCGCCGGCAAGTACCGTGTCGACCGTGTGCTGGGTGCCGGCGGGATGGGCGTCGTGGTCGCGGCCACGCATTTGCAGTTGGAAGAACGCGTCGCGATCAAGTTCCTCCTGCCGGAGGCCATGCAGAACCCCGAGGCCGTCGCGCGCTTTGGGCGTGAGGCGCGCGCGGCCGTCAAGATCCGCGGCGAGCACGTGGCGCGCGTGACCGACGTGGGCGCGCTCGAAACCGGCGCGCCATTCATGGTCATGGAATACCTGGACGGCCATGACCTGTCGCAGCTGATCCGCGACCGCGGGGCGATGCCGCCGGCTGACGCGGTGGACGCCGTGCTGCAGGCCTGTGAAGCCTTGGCCGAGGCACACGCGCTCGGCATCGTGCATCGTGATTTGAAGCCCGCCAACTTGTTCATGATTCGACGCCCCGACGGCACGCCGAGCGTCAAGGTGTTGGATTTTGGCATCTCCAAGCTGACCAATTCGGCCGCATCAGACCACGCCATGACACGCACCTCGGCGATCATGGGCTCGCCGTTGTACATGTCACCCGAGCAGATGACCGCGTCGCGCGACGTGGACGCACGGACCGACGTTTGGGCGATCGGTGTCGTGCTCTATGAGCTGCTCTCGGGTCGAGTGCCGTTCAGTGCCGAGACGCTGCCTCAGATTTGTGCGCTGATCCTGACGGCTGCACCGCCCAGCATTCGTCAGTTCGCGCCGAACGTGCCGGACGCGCTGCAGGCGGCGGTCCTGCGTTGCTTGGAGAAGGACCGCGCGCGTCGGTTTCAAAATGTCAGCGAGCTGGCCCGCGCCTTGGCGCCGTTCGGCTCGCGCGCGACCTCCCGATCCATCGAGCGGATTTCCAGGATTTTGGGCGCTCCGAGCGCGGCCGAGCCGATGCCCGCTTCTGTGCCGCAGGCCCAGACGGCGGGCTACGAGCCCTCCACACAATCGAACTGGGGCCAGACCAATCCGTCGCGCTCCAGCACCGGTCCACTGATCGCCGCGGGTGCCGTGGCCATCGTCGTGCTGGGCAGTGTCGTCGGGTTCTTCCTTTCGCGATCCAAAGCGAGCGCGACCGAAGCGGCGGCGTCCGTGAGCCCGGTGCG
>DATHOI010000417.1:0-15424 GCA_035485095.1 Polyangiaceae bacterium
TCGCAGAAGCGAGTGCGAGCCGACTCCGAAGAGACTCCGGACTTCGATAAGCCGATCACCGCCCAAGAGCTCGCACCAAAGCCAGCCCCGACCGTGCCGGTCGTGGACACGGCGCTGCTCGGCGCGCGCCGCGATCTGAGCTTGGTCAACGAACGCGCCAACGCGGCGTGCGCGTGCGTCAAGGTCGCTATCGGCACGCCGCAATCAGCGGCCTTCCAGTGGCAGGGCGGCGCGCCGCACTTGAACGCGGACACCGAGCTCGCGTTCGCCATGTCCTCTGAAAACATGGCGTGTAGCGATCAACCCAAGGGCAGCACTGGCGCTTCGTACTGGGGCTATCGCATCTCCGGCAACGACGTGATCGTGTTCGTCGAAGGTGTCCGCGATGGCCGGCCACGCACGAGCGCGGCGATCATTCCAAAGCCCGTCGGGGACGGACAGGTCTACCTTGCTCCGGCCAAGAAGAAGCTGCCGTACGGGCGACCGCTCGACGGCAAAGGTGAGCGCTGCAAAGTCGGAAGCACGCCGAACAAACGCACGACGCCGTTTACGCAAGCCGAGTTGGGTGATTCATCCTCTAGCGGCGGGAGTGCCGCCCCTGTCGTCGACGACGGGGAATAAAGCTACGTGGTATAACGCCACGTAATTTATTTCGTCTCGCATGCTGCAACAAATAGAAGCATGCGCACGCCATAATGTAGTGGCCGAAAGCGCTGAGCTCGTGTGTTCTAGAGGCGTGGGCGCGGCCGAGGAGCACCCCCTCCCCCCACCACCAAGTGCCCTCGGTCGCGCTCCCATTGCAGGCACTCGTCGTGCGACGAGTGACCGCGTGTGCACGCACGTTACCGCAGGAAACATGCGGTGAACTGGACCTAGTGAGCGTCGCTCGAGCGACTGATGTTAGCCTCCGCGCGTGACAACACGACTCGTCTCGCTCGCTCGGAACCTGGCTACGGCAAGCCTCCTTGGCGCGCTCGCATTGGTCGTGAGCGCTGGTTGCGCAGAGCAGAGCGCCGCGCGCGCCGACTGCGCGACGAGTAGCTGGGCGGGCTCGTGCAAACTGCGCACGCTGACGAAAGTCGAAGACCGCGATCTGCCGATCCCGTACGTCGTGTACGAGGCAATCTACACACCACAGCAGAACGCGCAGTATCCACAGTACACGCCTGCGGAAGTTCGACTGCGCTTCGGCGCGCCCGGCCAATACGAGTTCGCGCTGCAAGATCATCTAAAGGCACAGCCCACGGTCACCTGTCAGTCGAAGGTGGCGCAGGGCAGTTGTGTTCCGGAGGGGATCGTCGCCGATGTCGTGCCCTTCGATCCGGATCACGCGGTGGTCGCGCCGCCTCCGCACGCCAGTGGCTGCGCGGCGATCGAAGCAGCCAGTGAACAAGATCGCCTGAGTCAGTCGCGCAACGCCGCGGTCGTGATCCCGGAGCGCTTCGCGTTCAGCGCTGATTCCGCTGCGCTGTCGCCAGAGGCGACTACGACTGCGAATGCCATCGCGAAGCGTCTGCAGGCTGACCCCAGTCTCGAATGCGTCGGCCTCGTCGGGCAGACGTCCGCGGGAGAATCTGCCTCGCTCGCAGAGGCTCGCGCCCACGCGATCAAAGAACTTTTGGTGTCGCTCGGTGTCGACCGCGCGCGCCTCGTCACCATTGCCCTCACGGCGAGCGTGTTTGGGCCCGGCTCGAAACCAGCAGAACCCAAACCAGACGACCGGCGCGTTTCGCTGAGCGTGCTGCTGAAAACTGCGGCCGCCCCCGCCCAGTGACGGCCATGCGGCTCTCGAGACGTCCGCTGCTGCTGCTGCTCGGAGTCGTGGCATTTTCCGGCGGTCGCCTGCGCGCCGAGCCGAGCGCAGGCGCAACGCCGACGACTACACCAGGTCCGGCGCCGGCAGCGTCGAGCGACCGAGACGTTGCAGCGGCGCCTGACGACATGCTGCCCGTTCCCGGGGGCACGTTCACGATGGGTGCCGACGGTGTCGGTGAACGCGATGAGCAACCTGCGCACACCGTCACCGTGCAGGGGTTTCTGCTCGACAAAACCGAAGTGACGAACGCCAAATACCTCGAGTGCGTGAGCGCAGAGTCGTGCAAACCCTATCGCGACAACGTCGCACGCGGCTTCCACGCAGGGCCGGAAGCCGGCTTCCGTGGTCCGGAGCAACCCGTGGTCGGGGTGTCTTGGTACGACGCGTCAGCGTATTGCGCGTTTCGTGGCAAGCGCCTGCCCGGAGAGGCCGAATGGGAACGCGCGGCGCGCGGTGACGACGGCCGCAAGTACGCTTGGGGAAACGCCACGCCGGACGCCGCGCGCTTGGCCTGTTTCGGTCGAAAGGTAGGCGCGAAGGGCGCCACGACGATGCCCGTTGGGTCTTACCCAGAGGGCCGCGGCCCCTACGGCCACTTCGATCTGACCGGCAACGTTTGGGAGTGGACGCGCGACATCTACGACCCGATGGCCTACGGCCGAGACGGTCGAGATCGTGGCATCCCCGGCACGTGTGAGCAGGTGCTCGAGTCGCTCGCGGAGCTGCGCAAGGCGAAACGGCAGGGCTACACGGGCTCGAACCCCATCCCGACCACGTGTGAGCGCGCGCTGCGCGGCGGCGCTTTCAACTACCCTTCGGCGGGCCTGCGAGCCTCGAATCGCGTGCATCACCCTCCGGAGTGGCGAATGCTGGTTGCCGGTTTTCGCTGCGCAAGAGACCTGTGAGAGACGCACGCGCAGCGCGCCTCCGCGTTGCACGGCGCCGACGCATAAAGAGTCTCAGCCTCGGACTTTCCTAGTCTCAACTTTGGAATGAGGCTGCTTTCAGGCGTGTTTGCCCGCGTCGCCTAGGTATTGTGTCGGAGCGTGCTAAAGTGATTGTGTTTGCGACGCCGTTAATCCAGACGTCACGAACGTTCACACACGCTCCTACCTCGGAGTTGGAACTCGATTGACGGGTGGCTCGCGCAAAATTTCGACGCAAGACCGCGTGCTCGACACTGGGCCTGCACGGTTGATTGCCATTGCCGGCTCGCAAGCGGGCCGCAAATTCAAAATCGGGGACTTGGCGGTGATCGGCCGCGCGGGGGATGCCGCCGTCACGCTCGAAGATCCGGAGGTCTCGCGCAACCACGCGCGCATCTCGAAGAGCGAGATCGGCGCGTACCTACTGGAGGACTTGGGCAGCAAGAACGGCACGCAGGTCAACGGCTTGCCCATCACCCGCCATTTGCTGTCCTTTGGCGACAAGATCCAAGTCGGTCCGCACGTGATGCTGCTTTTCGCTCCCTTCGACCCGGTCGAAGATCAGCTCCTGCAGCGTCAACGGCTCGAGGCGCTCGGGCGCGTGGGCGCGGGCGTCGCGCACGACCTGAACAACATGCTCGGCGCGATCGGCGCGAGCATCGACTACCTGAGCAAGCTGCCGACGGATCGCAGCTTGAGCAGTGAGGAGGTGCTCGAGTGCTTCGACGACATCCGGCTCGCCGCGCTGCAAGCCTCGGAGCTCACGCGCGGCATACTCAAGTTTGCGCGCGGCCGCGCGCAAGCGCACTCACCCGTGGATTTGTCCGGGCTGTGCAACGACGTGATGCGCCTGATTCGTCACACGTTCGACCGCGCCATTCAGATCGACGCCAAAATCCAGCCCGGGCTCTCCGTGCGCGGCGACCAAGCCGAGCTGCACCAAGTCCTGATGAACCTGTGCCTCAACGCGCGTGACGCGATGGCCCACGGTGGAGTGCTCGGAGTGTCGGTGAGCGCCGTCACGCCGCACAGTCACGTGCTACCCGTGGACTTGAATCCCGCCCTCGGCTACCTGGCGCTGTGCGTCGAAGACACCGGCGTGGGGATGGACGCCGCCACGCGCAATCGCGTGTTCGAACCATTTTTCACGACCAAGCGCGAGGGGGCGGGCTTCGGCCTCGGGCTGGCGACCGTGAAAGAGGTCGTGGCCTTTCATGGCGGTCAGATTCAGATCGAGAGCGTCGAGGGCCGAGGCACGCGCTTCGTCGTTTTCCTGCCGATGCACCACACACGGCGAGAGGCGAGCCGCATCACCGCCGGTCACGAAGCTCCGTCGCATGGGCCGCGCGGACTAATCCTGCTGGTGGACGACGAAGAAGTGGTTCGGCGCAGTCTCGCGCGCTTACTTCGCCAAGCGGGCCACCAGGTCGTGGAAGCACCGGACGGCGTGCGCGCGCTCGATCTCTACGCCACGAGCAGCGCGCGACCTCACCTCGTGATCTTGGATCTGGACATGCCGGTGTTGACCGGTGAAGAGACGCAGGAGCGCCTGCTCGCCATCGACCCAGCGGCGCGGATCCTGTTCGTCTCCGGCCACGATGAGCCCACCCGCGAGGGCGCGGTGCACGCGCGCGGCGCGCTCGGCTTTCTCAGGAAACCTTGTCAGGTCCATGTCCTGTTGGGAGCCGTGTCCGACGCCCTGGGCAAGCCCAAAGGCCCTGGCGAGCACGACGAGCGCACTCGGCCGATGTGAGCGTGCGCGGGCTTCGAGCCGCGCGAACCAGGCGATTTGGCGCTCGTTGCAAGGGTGCAACACTGAATCCTTCAAATCCCCGCTAGCGGGGCCTGCGGCAAGTCAGCAGACTGCCGTTGCGCTTGCGTCACGCGGCGCCTCTCCAGGAGTTCTCAGCATGTCAAATCAATGGGTCGTCGACGCTTCTCATACGAACGCGAGCTTCAGTGTGCGCCACATGATGATCACCAACGTGCGCGGTGAATTTCAGAAGTTGGAAGGCACGGTGAGCTGGGACCCAGCCGCGCCGGCCGCGACGCAGATCGAGGCCACTATAGACGTCGCGTCGATCAACACGCGCGACGCGCAGCGCGACGGGCACTTGAAGAGCCCGGACTTCTTCGACGTCGAGAAATTTCCGAAGCTCACCTTCAAGTCGAAGTCAGTGACCGCGAAGGACAAGGAGCACCTGAGCGTGACCGGCGATCTGACCATCCACGGCGTCACCAAAGAAGTGGTGCTCGACGTCGAAGGCCCGAGCGCGCCGTCGACGGATCCATTCGGCAACACCCGCGTGGGTGCCACCGCCACGACCAAGATCAAACGCGACGACTTCGGCCTCGTCTGGAACGCGGCGCTCGAAACCGGAGGTGTGCTGGTCGGTCATGACGTGAGCATCACCATCGACATCTCGCTGATCAAACAGAAGTAGGCGACCCTCGCGGCATCCGGTGGCGTCTCGACCGCCGGATGCCCCGCGAATCCGCTGCGCCCGCGGGTCACCAAAAAAAGCGAAACTCGGCGCGCGCCGCGACCGGTTAGACTGGCTGCCATGCCGGACATGGACCTCAACGACGTGGCCGCGTTCGTGCGCGTCGTCGAGAACAATGGCTTCGCAAAGGCGGCGCGCGAGCTGGGTGTGCCAACGTCCACGGTGAGCCGCGCGGTGGCACGTCTAGAAGAGTCGGTCGGCGTGCGGCTCTTGCATCGAACCACGCGCAACTTGAGCGTCACGAGCGAGGGCCACGCGTTTCATCAGCGCGTAGGGCCGCTCGTTGCGTCCTTGCGCGACGCAACGCGCACGCTCGGCTCGGGCGGCAAAGAGCCCGAGGGGCTGCTGCGTCTGACGGCTCCCAATGACATTGGTTCGGCGTTTCTATCCGAGGAAGTCGTGCGTTTCGCGGAACGCCATCCACTTTTGCACGTCGAGCTCGTGCTCACGAACCGCAAACTGAACTTGGTTTCGGAAGGGCTCGACATCGCAGTGCGCGCAGGGCGCCTGGAGTCGTCATCGCTCGTGGCGCGTAAAATCGGCACCCTGCAGGTCGAGCTGTACGCTTCACCGGCCTACGCCGAGCGCGCGCGCTTGCCGAGCAACCTGAGTGAGCTCGGACGTCACAAGATCGTGGCGTTCGGCGCGCGCGACGGAAAGATCAGCTGGGAGCTCGAGGGACCGAGAGGCGCCGAATCCGTGGAGTTGGCCTGCCGAATCGGCTGCGACGACTACGGCTTCGTGCGCGCGACGTTGGTCGCGGGCGGTGGGATTGGCCTGATTCCACGCATGATCGCGGCGTCCGAGGTGGCAACGGGCCGGCTGGTTCGCGTGCTGCCCGAGTACGGCGTGAGCGGCGCCGCGCTGTACGTCATTTACCCGTCTGCGCGCCAAGTGCCGACCAAGGTCACGGTCTTCCGCGATTTCTTAGCCAAGCGCTGCGCCGAGACGATGCGCGACTAAGTCGACTCTGCGCTGCGCACGACACCCGGGATCTTCGCAAACGAGAACGGTTCACCCTCGACCACGAAGCGCGCTCGCAGCGCGTCCTTGTCCAGCGATGACGGCGCGACCGAGACCTCGAACTCGCCGGGTTCCACGACTCTTTGCTCGTAGGCATCGACCAGCGCCAGCCGCTCGTAGGGAATGGTAAAGCTGACGCTCCGCTGCTCTCCGGCTGCAAGGTCGATGCGCGCAAAGTCGACCAGTGTTTTTTGTACCCAGGTCACCGAAGTGACCAGGTCAGACAGATACACCTGCACGATCTCGGTCCCCGCACGCGCTCCGACGTTGCGAATATCGACCACGACCTGTAGCGCTTCGCCCGCCGCCAAACGCGCGCGTGCGAGGCTCAGGTTGGCGTACTCGAAGCGCGTGTAACTGAGCCCGAAGCCGAACGCAAAGCGCGGAACCTGGTCTAAATCCGCGTATTTTCTGCCGTGCTGGCCGCGAACTTGGCTATAAAAGCTGGGTTGTTGTCCGACGTGGCGCGGAAACGAAATCGTCAGCTTGCCGGACGGGTTGAGGTCTCCAAACAAGAGCTCGGCGAACGCCGTGCCGCCCTGCATGCCCGGGTTGAAGCACTCCACGATCGCGGCCGCGCGCTCGGTCGCTGCGGGCAGCACCAGTGGCTTACTGTTCACGAGCGCAAGCACCACGGGCTTTCCGAGCGCCATCACCGCGTCGACCAATGCGCGCTGACCTCCGAGCAACTCGAGCGTCGCCGTGCAGTTGCACTCTCCGATGAACGGGATGTCGTCACCCACTGCCAGCACGATGACATCTGCGTCCGCGCACGCCTCGAGCGCAGCCGGGATCTGACTCGTATCATCCGTGCGCACGGAACAACCTGCGACATGCGTCACGCTGATTGAAGCTGGGGCGCGCGCGACAATTCCGTCCAGTAAGGTCACGGTGCACTCCCGCGGGTGCCGCCCCTTTTCGGGACCGTATTGCGACGTGCCGAGCGACCAGTCACCGAGTTGTATGAGCGCGTCGTCCGCGTTCGGTCCGACGACCGCAATTTTCTTCAATTTGTCGACATCCAGCGGCAAAATTCCGTCATTTTGCAGGAGCACCAGCGACTCACGCGCCGCGCGCAGATTCACCGCGCGGTGCTCTGCGCTGGCGATCACGCTCGCTTGTCGTGCGCGGTCCGGACGGCGCTGGTTCTCGAACAGCCCCATGCGAAACTTGAGAGTGAGGATGCGTCGCACCACGGCGTCGATCTCGCTCTCGGCGAGCAAGCCCTCGCCCACCGCGGTCTGTGCAGCCTCGAAGAAGTCAGGCGTCGTCATGATCAAATCATTGCCGCAACGCACCGCGACCACCGCGGCTTCCTTCGGTCCCGGTACGATGAACTGATCCTTGTACAGCGCGCTGACGCACGCCCAATCCGTAACCAAGATGCCCTGAAAGCCCCACTCCTCCTTCAACACCTGCGTCAAGAGCCAGTGGTTCGCGGTCGAAGGCAAGCCGTCCATCGATTGATAGCCGGTCATGAAGGTCATGCAGCCCGCGCGCGCCGCGCGCTCGAACGGCGGCAAGAAAAAGGACCGCAATTTGCGGCGCGAAATATCCGCTTCCGACGCATCACGCCCGCCGAGCGTCTCCGAATAGCCTGCATAGTGCTTGGCGCACGCCAATACGCCGTCGGCATCGTCGAGCCCCTTGCCTTGGTAACCGCGAATCATGGCGGCCCCGAACTCGCCGATCAAAAACGGGTCTTCGCCAAACGTCTCTCCGATGCGACCCCAACGAAGGTCTCGCGTCAGACACAGCACGGGGGAAAAGGTCCAGTGCGCTCCCGTCGTGGCCATCTCTCGCGCGGTCACGCGCGCGCACGCCTCGATGGTCTCGACGTTCCAAGAACAGGCCATACCGAGCTGCGTCGGGAAAATCGTCGCGCCCGGGTGAAACGAGTGGCCGTGGATGCCGTCTTCGCCCACCAAAAGCGGAATGCCGAGCCGAGTGCTCGCCGCGGCGTCCATCGCGACCGCCAATTCGTCGTTCAGGATGTGGAGCAACGAGCCGGGCTGCATTCGTTGCACGACTCCCGCCGGATCGTGTTGCCCGTTCAGCTGCATCATCTGGCCGACCTTCTCGGCCAGGGTCATGCGTTCGAGCAAATCACCGACGCGGCGTTCGAGCGGTTGCTTCGGATCACGGAACAGAGGCGTTTGGCTCATGGGCTCCGGCAGAACGTACCGGAAAACCTCGTACGCTAGCGAGCACGAACGCGACCCGAACCAGCGAAAGCCGATAAAACCAGCAAATCCTCGAACCTGGAACCGATTCCAGAAGGAGCCTCCCTGCAAGCTCACGAGGCCGGTGGTACCCTGGCCGCAACCGCGTGCGGCGAGCCATCCTTCACACCGTCCACTATTTTGCGCTCGGTTGCTCGGCACTAGCGGGTTGTCGCGGGGCGACTCCGCTCAGCTCGCCTCGACAAGCCGCAGGCCAGAGCGCCGGACACCTGGGCGAGGTGCAGAGCAACATCACCCGCGCCGACTACGCCGGCTCGGCGGCGTGCGCGCCCTGCCATGCACGCGAGTACCAGGCCTGGCTCGATTCGCCGATGCACCGCATGACGCGCGACCTGCACCAAACGCAGATCGCTGCACCGTTCACCGGCACGACCTTCGAGTTTCGCAATGACTCGGTAAAAATGCAGCAAATCGGCGGCGAGCGCTTCATGCGTTTGCACGACGCCCTCGGCAAGGAGAGCCTGTTTCGCGTCAGCAAGGTGATCGGCGGACGCTACCGCGAGGATTTCGTGGGCGCCGAGGTCGATCCGAACGCGCCGCTCTCGAAGCCGAGCGACGCCGAGCGCGTCCTGCCCGTGTCGTATCTGTCGTTCAATGGCCAGTGGCGCTACAAGGGCTATTCGGTGATGGTGCGCGAGCGACCCGACCTCGAGCCAGGCGTGGTCTGGAAAACTGCCTGCATTTTCTGCCACAACACCACACCCTCGCTGTCACTATTACTGGACGACGTGTACGGCCCAGGTGCCCACGGCTACCAGGGCTCGGTCAGCGTCGAGCTGCCCGACGCAAAGCGGCCGCGTTACGTCGTGAGCGACGAGAACGCGTTGAAAGCGGCACTCAGCGCTGAGCTCGAATACCTCGGCCGCCCGCGAGATACGACGCATTTCGACCTGAAGCGCGCGCTGACGGTGAGCATCGATAGCACACGCGACGGGTTCGAAGAGAAAGACCTCGTCGAGCTCGGCATTGGCTGCGAGGCGTGTCACGGGGGCGCACGCGAGCACGTTCGGGATCCGACGCACGTGCGGCCGTCGCTCGCGCTGCGCAGCGAATTTCTACGAGTGACGACGCCCGCAGGCGGCGAGCCCACGCACGCCGAGGACGTGAACCGAACCTGCGCCAAGTGTCACACGGTGCTTTTTTCGCGCTATCCGTATACATGGGAGGGTCAGAACAGGCGACACGACCCCGGCGGGAGCAGCATCAATTCCGGCGAAGCACGAGATTTCTTGCTCGGTGTCTGCAACACGCAGCTGAGCTGCGTGCATTGCCATGACCCGCACACCGAGGACCCGAAGAGCACGCTCGCCGCTCTCGAAGGCCCGACTGGCGACGCGCTGTGTGAAACTTGCCACCAAGATCTACGCGGCGACACGGCGCTTCGCGCCCATACTCATCACGCGCCGACCAGCACGGGTAGCCGCTGCCTCAACTGCCACATGCCGAAGAAGAACATGGGCCTGGCCTACGAGCTCACGCGCTACCACCGCATTGGCTCGCCGACGGATCGCGAGCGAGTCGAGGGAGACCGCCCGCTCGAGTGCGCCTTGTGTCACACCGACAAGACCGTCGAAACCCTGGTCGACACCATGGAACAGTTCTGGGGCAAAAAATACGATCGCGACGCGCTGCACCGCTTGTACGGCGGCGACCTCCGGGTAAACGCCCTGGAAATCACGCTAAAGTTGGGCAAACCTCACGAGCGCGGCACGGCCGTCGCTGTCGCCGGGCGCGATCGGCGACAAGACTTGCTGCCCTTGGTCGTGAACGTGCTCGACGACGACTACCCGCTGGTGCGTTATTTCGCGAGTCACGCCATCGAACAAATCACCGGCGCGCCGTTGCCCATCGACATGAACGCGCCGGGCGCCGAGCTCGTGAAAAACGCTCAGCAATATTTGGCGACGCATCCGAGCGCCAGCCCGAATCAGACCCCTGAGCACAGCCAGGTGAAGCCATGACGTTGCATGCCTCCGAGCACATGGCGTTCTTACGCCAATCCGAAATCCGCAACATGACGCTCGAGTGCAACAAGCTCTCGGGCGTCAATCTGTCGCAAGGGGTGTGCGACACCGAGCTGCCCGAGCCGGTACGCCTTGGCGCAGCCGCCGCCATGGCCGAAGGCACGAACATCTACACGCGCTACGACGGGCTGCCCGCGCTACGCCAAGCGATCGCGCGCAAAGTCGCGCGGGACAGCGGCATGGTCTTGGATCCAGAGTCCGAGATCGTAGTCACGAGCGGCGCCACGGGCGCATTTTACGCGGCTTGTCTGGCGCTCCTCGATCCAGGAGACGACGTCGTGCTGTTCGAGCCGTACTACGGCTATCACCTCGATACGCTGCGTTCGCTCTCCGTAGCGCCCAGCTTCGTCCCGCTGCAGCCCCCCAATTGGACGTTCTCAGTCGAGCAGCTACGCCAAGCCATCAGCCCGAAGACACGTGCGATCGTGGTCAACACACCGGGCAATCCATCCGGGAAAGTATTTTCGCGCGCGGAGCTCGAGCAAATTGCCGACGTCGCGCGTCAGCATGATTTGTTCGTCATCACCGACGAGATCTACGAATATTTCTTGTACGACGGCCATGCGCACGAGTCCTTCGCCTCACTACCGGGCATGCGCGCGCGCACGCTGACCATCGGCGGCTTCAGCAAAACATTTTCGATCACCGGTTGGCGCGTTGGCTATCTGCTCGGGACGAGCGAGCTTTGCCACAAAATAGGTCAAGTGCATGACCTGGTGTACGTGTGCGCGCCCGCCCCGTTGCAAATCGGTGTGGCGCGCGGTCTCGACGCGCTACCGCCCAGCTTCTACGCCGAGCTGAAGGCCGAATACACGCGCAAACGCGAGAAGTTGTGCACAGCGCTGGAGCGCGCCGGCATCACGCCCTACGTGCCCAGCGGCGCCTACTACGTGCTCGCTGATTCGCGGCGCATTCCTGGGCGCACCGCCAAAGAACGAGCCTTGGGTTTGCTCGAACGGTGCGGCGTGGCCGCGGTTCCCGGCAGCGCATTTTTCGACGCGGGTCGGGGTGACGACCTATTGCGCTTCAGCTACGCCAAGCGCGAGCCCGAGCTCGATGAAGCCTGTCGGCGCTTGGCTTCCCTTCGTCTCTGATTTCTCGTCTTTCCCAGCCAGTTTGGAGAACGCATGACCGGAAGTAACTCGAGAGCCTTTGGCGAATTGCCTGGCGTCGAACGCGTCGTCACTCACGGCCTGCCGAGCGTGCGCGTTGCGAGCGCTCACGCAACTGGGCTCGTGTTTTTGCAAGGCGCGCACATCGCACAGTGGTCCCCTTCGGGCCGAGATCCCGTGATCTGGATGAGTCAAAAGGCCGTTTATCAGCGCGGAAAGGCGCTGCGCGGCGGCATTCCGATTTGCTTCCCCTGGTTCGGTGCGCACGCGCAAGATCGGGATTTTCCGCAGCACGGCTTCGCGCGCACGCGTGATTTCGAGTACCACGGCGCGCGCCTCGACGACGCCGGGCAACCCGAGCTCGAGCTCTCACTGACTAGTGACGAGGCGACTCACGCGTTCTTCCCTCACGCATTCGAGGCGCGTTTGCGGATCACGTTCGGTGACGTGTTGGCGCTCGCGTTTTCGGTCACGAACCTTGGCACGGTGCCGTTCGACTTCGAGGAAGCCCTACACAGTTACTTCCACGTTGCAGATGTGCGCCAGGTGGCAGTGCTCGGCCTTCAGGGCGCCACGTATCGAGACAAAGTACAGGGCATGGCTGAACTCATCGAGCGCGCAGCACAGTTGCAGCTCAGCTCTGAAACCGACCGCGTCTACGCGAGCTCGGCTGCGTGTACGATTCTCGATCCGCTTGGGCAGCGCAGCATTCACATCGAAAAGTCGAGCTCGGACGCCACCGTGGTCTGGAACCCCTGGTCCGAGCGCGCGGCGCAAATGCCAGATTTTGGCGCCGATGCCTGGCCGGGGATGCTGTGTGTCGAGAGCGCCAACGTCGGCAGCTCTCGCGTCTCGCTGGCACCAGGCGATACCCACACCCTACGCGTGTCGGTCAGCGTAGGCACCGCGAGCCCCGTCACTCGAGAAAATCCGTGACCGACGACCGAGCCGACTAGAGTAGGCTCTGAATCTTGGCGGAGCCTCGACAACGCAGCATCACGCAAGAACGCTCGATCAGCGGTGGCCCGGCGCGCCTGATCGTGATCGAGGGTCCACAAGCGGGACAGAAATTCAAAATCGACGGCGACGTCGTGCTCGGTCGCGCGATCGACGCCGCGATCGTGCTCGAAGATCCGGAGGTGTCGCGCAGTCACGCGCGCATCACTCGGAACCCCGTCGGCGCCTACTTGCTCGAGGATCTGCAAAGCCGAAACGGCACGCTTATCAACGGCATCCCGGTTCAGAAGCAATGTCTGGCCTTCGGCGACAAGATCCAAGTCGGCCCGCGCGTGCTGATCTTGTTTGCGCCCTTCGACCCGATCGAAGATCAGCTGCTGCAACGGCAGCGGCTCGAGGCGCTCGGCCGCGTCGGCGCGGGGGTCGCGCATGATTTGAACAACATGCTCGGCGCGATCTCAGCCAGCATCGATTTCCTCGCCAGATTGCCCAGCGATCGCCCGGTCGGCGCGCCCGACGTCAAGGCCAGCGTGGCCGACATTCGCAGCGCGCTCCAGCAAGCCAGTGAGCTCGCGCGCGGCATCCTGAAATTCGCTCGTGGCCGAAGCCGCGGCCACGCGCTGGTCGACATCTCCGTGTTGTGCCAGGAGGTCATCCGCCTCGCTCGGCACACCTTCGATCGCGCGATCGTGATCGAGCAAGACATCCGCACCAATCTGGTGGTTTCTGGTGATCAAGCGGAGCTGCATCAGGTGATCATGAACCTGTGCCTCAATGCTCGTGACGCAATGCCGACAGGTGGCACCCTACGCATCGTCGCCGAGCTCGTACAGCCAGAGCCGAGCGACCGAGCCCAAGTCGCGATCACGATCGAGGACTCCGGCAGCGGCATGGACAGCGTCACCCGCAGCCGGATTTTCGAGCCATTTTTCACGACCAAACCCGAGGGCGCAGGCTTCGGGCTCGGGCTATCGACCGTGCGCGAGGTCGTCGACATGCATGGCGGGCAAGTCAACGTCGAGAGCGAGCTCGGCAAGGGGACGAGCTTTATCTTGCGCTTGCCAGCAAGCGCGGGGCAGCCGATGCCGGTGCGCATCACCGGCGGTCATCGCGAGCTGCGACCAAACAACCCCGCGTCGGCCCTGATCCTGCTCGTGGACGACGAAGAGGTCGTGCGACGCAGCACGGCTCGCTTGCTGCGCCAAGCAGGCCATCAGGTTCTCGAAGCGCCCGGCGGCAAAGAGGCCACGTCACTGTACCTCGACGCTGAGCACCACCCGGATCTCGTGATTTTAGATCTCGACATGCCGCACTTGAACGGCGAGCAGACGCAGCGTCTGATCCTGAGCATAGATCCAAAGGCGCGCATCCTGTTCATGTCGGGCCATGACGACTTCGTGCGCGAGAATTCAGCGAGCATCGGCAGCGCCGCTGGCTACCTGCGCAAACCGTGTAACGTGGCGCTACTGCTCGCGACGGTCAGCGACGTACTTCACCCCGAGCGGCTCAGCGCTTACGACGAGCAGGACGAACGCACGCGCCCGGGTATTTCCGGGTACTAAGAGCTAAGGCTTCCAGCGTTCGCCGGTGAGTGTCGGAGCGGCCGCCACACCGGTGCGCCCGCCCCAGAGCACGAATTCATCGCCCGTCCACACGCCCACGCCGTAGTCGTGCGTCTCGGCCGAGGGCCAACTGGCGGCGGCCGCCCATTTGGCATTGACCACGTCATAGGTGTAGCCCGTGTTGGTGAACGTGCCCTGACCCATGAGCGATGTCTGACCGCCGAAGAGCGCGATCGAACCCGGGCTCGTCTCGAAGACCCAACCCTGACGGCGCGGCACTGCCATGCGGGCGCTGGGCGCTCCCAGCGTGCTCATCGCGTACCAGTTCGCGGCTTGTTGATACTTGCCGTCGTTGTGGAGCGTGTTGAGATCGTCGCGACCGCCCCAGACGACGAAGCGTGCGCCGTCCCAGACGCCAAATGCGTTGGAGCGCGCCGACAGGCTCTTGGTCAAGCTGGCCCACGTGTCCGTGTTGCTCGTGTAGGAGAATACTTTGTCGGTGCGAGTCCCGGCTAGCTGCCCGCCCTCGAGGTAGAGCGTCGTGCCGTCCCAGCCGGAAGCGGGGCTGAGCAACGCACCTGGATCTCCGGTCAAGCTGGACGCCGCCCAGGTCGTCAGGTCGAAGCGATCGGCGCCCGAGACGGCCGCCGCGGTCGCTCCGATGCCACCCCAAAAAGTGGCGCGCGTGCCGTCCCAAAAGCCCAGCGCGGAGCTGCGCGCTTTGCTAGCCATGGGCAGCGCAGACCAGGCATTTTTAGCCGGATCGTACGCGGCGGCGTCCTTGTACGGCGTGGCCCCGGTCGCGTCACTGCCACCGAACACGATGACGACGCTGCCCGTCCAAACTGCGGTCGCGAAAACGCGCGCGGTCAGCGTGTTCGCGTCCTTGGCCACCGGTGTCCACGTGTCGGTCGTCGTGGTGTAGATCGCGCCGCTGTCCAACACCATGCCGGAGGTGTCGGACCCTCCCCAGATAAAGACCGAGTCAGCCATCGCGACCGACGCCGCACGCCAGCGCGCGGCGAAGCCCACTGGCGGCGCCGACATACTCACCCAACCCGGCGTGCATTGGCTCGTCATGCACGAGCGACCCACGGCGCATAGCGCGCCGCAACTGCCACAGTTCTGAAAATCACGCGTCGTGTCGACGCAGCTCGAGCCGCAACAAGTGTAGCCGCAACCAGGCGCGCACGTGGCACCGCCACCGGCACTGCCCGCCGAACCCGTAGTGCCTGACGCGCCGCTCGTACCGCCGAG
>DATHOI010000418.1:0-11546 GCA_035485095.1 Polyangiaceae bacterium
GGCGATCAATATCACGCGGGCACGATCGGCCCGCAGTTTCAGTTCTCGAAGCTGAGCATTTTCAATACGGCGCTCAGCATGCGCCACGGCGCGCCGACCAGCCTCGCGGACTACGTGCGAAAAGCACAGCTGATGAACTACGAAGCCGAGCGGGCGCCCTACGAAGCCTACAGTCGCAATCAATACGCGTCCGCGACGGGTATCATCCATTGGATGCTCAACAACGCTTGGCCGTCCTTGATCTGGCACTTGTACGGCACGGATCTCGCGCCCGCGGGTTCTTATTTTGGCGCCAAAAAGGGCAATGAACCGCTGCACATCCTGTATTCGTATGACAGCCGTGCGGTGGTCGTGGTCAATCACACGCAGAGCCCGGAGACCGCGCTTTCGGCAGCGGTTCGTGTGTACAACTTGGACGCGAGCCTGAAGTACAGCAACGACGCCAGCATCACCGTCGGGGCGGACAGTACCGCGCCAGTCGTGACGGTTCCGGCACTGACCGGCCTGAGCGGCACGTACTTCGTGGAGCTGTCACTGTCGCGAGGAAGCACGCTAGTCAGCTCCAATTTCTACTGGCTGTCGAGCACGGCGGAGAAAATCGACTTCGCAAACTCCGACTGGTTCCATTCACCAACCTCGACTTACGCGGACTACAGCGCGCTCTCGACGCTCGGGGCCGCCACACTGCAAGCCACGTGGAGCAGCTCCCAAAGCGGCGCGACGGGCACCGGCCAAGTGACGTTGACCAACTCGGGCAGCACGGTCGCCTTCTTCACACGTCTGAAGTTGACCGCTGGCAAAGGCGGCAAGATGGTGCTGCCCGTGCTGTGGCAAGACAACTACGTGTCGTTGATGCCGAATGAAACGCGCACGGTGACCGTCAGCTATGCTCTGTCCGACCTGGCCGCGGCAACGCCCGCCGTCGAGGTCTCGGGTTGGAACGTGGCGAGCCAAGTACTGGGCGGGTAGCTCGCAGCCCGGCGCGTCGAGCTCAGACCGTGGGCTCGGTTGCGACCGGCGCCTCTGCCAACAATTGGTCGAGAGCGCCGCGGCGATCGAGGGCTGCGATGTCGTCGTAGCCGCCGACCGAAACGCCATTGATGAAGATCTGAGGCACGGTGCGCGAGCGCGTGGCGTCGAGCAGCCAACGACGCGCCTCTTCGTCAGCGGACACGTCGACCTCACGCACACGGGCTCCCTTGCGCTGGAGCAGAGATTGCGCGCGCACGCAGTACGGACAGTACGGAGTCCGGTACATGACGACCTCAGCGAGAACGGGCAGCGAACTTGACATTTTTACCTACGAACGACAGCTGATGAGCAACGAGTCGACCCAGAAACATGGCCATTCGGCCGCCAATTTCAAGGGCCTACCCGCGAGTCGCCGGGCGCTCTGCAAAAAAGGTGCAGCAAAAGCTGCACGGCGCGCAGCGCGCAGGGCGAGAATTTGTGATCGCAGCGCCCAGCCGCCGCCACACACTGCCAACCGTCGGGTTCGCGAGGTTCTCGGTCCTTTTCACCGTGGGGTGATGAGCCGGCGCGCCTGCGCAGGGCCACGTCGGTCGTCGTCCCTCTTTGGCAGCGCGTGATGCATCGACGCGAAGAACCCCCGCACGAAACGCCGACAGCGCGGCCGGTCGTGTTTCACGCCGCAACAGCGCACGCGCGCACCTCGCGCGCGCCACACGTTGCAAAGGACGGTCGCGCCTCGCCCGAAAGAGAAGCCGAGTTCAAGGCCATCTACGAGTCTCATTTTCGGCTGGTGTGGCGTGCGCTCGGTCGCCTCGGTGTGCGCGAGCCGGATCTGATGGACCTCACGCAGAAGGTGTTCCTCACGGCGTACCTGAAGCTGCCGCATTTCGAGGGCCGCTCGCTGGTGTCGACCTGGCTTTGGGGGATCTGTCGACGCGTCGCCAGTGGCCACCGCCGTTCAGGCGCAGTTCGCTATGAGGTCGCCACCGATCCGGTCAGCCTCGAAGTCTCGGCCGAGCAACGCGGCGCCATCACGGCGAGCGGGGAGTCCTCACGCCACCTGTTGCTCGAGAGCATCTTGAGCAAGCTGTCCGAGCCGCAGCGCGTCGTCTTCATGCTCTTCGAAGTGGACGAGATGGACGGCCGTGAGATAGCCACTCTGCTCAACATTTCGCTGGGCACGGTCCGCTCGCGGCTGCGCTACGCGCGGAAATTGTTTCGGCGCGAAGTGCGCCGGCAGGCCATCGCAAACGCTTTTCCCAAATCGCGCGGCTGAACCAGCAGGCTTGGGTGCGCGCCGACCGAGGACACGCCCCGGTCTTGCCAAGCCAGAATGCTCGCGCTACTGATCTGGCCCCCGAGCCGATGCGTCAGTTGCACTTTTTCAACCGCGTCTATTCGTCGCTCGCAACGGCGAGAGCTCGCGGGGCGCGCAGCTCGACGCTGCTCGCGCTGTGCTTGGTGGCGCTCCAGTTGGTCACCGCGCTGCATTTTGCGCTCGTTCCGCACAGCTTCAGCGCTGGGCTGAACGGCTTCGTGCACGTGCACGGCGCGCGCGCACAGGCGAGTCAGGCCGACTCGCGCTTGGAGCTCACGCGACGCGCCTCTGCAGCGCCAGCGCTCGTCGCCTCCGGCGCCTCGTGTAGTAGCGAATCCTGCCCCATCGGCTTCGCGGGTCAGCATGCGTTGCTACTTGCTGACAGCGGGCCCGTGAGCCTGCTCGCGTTCGGCCTCGATCGCCACTCCCTGCGCAACCCGAGCGCCAAGTATTTCGCCGCGCGAAACCGCGTCTTGCTGGGCGCTCCCAAAACCTCACCACCGGTCTGAGCGTTTCGGAAGCGACGCTTTTTATACCGAATTGCGCCGGTGCGCACGGGCGCGCTGCGTTGCGCGTTCTCCCCTCGGTCAGACCCTTTAGATTCGCTTGGAGAGATCCATGTCTTCGTTCGTTCGCGATTTATTCGTTGGCGCCGCCGCGTGTGCGGCTCTCCTGCCAGCTTGCTCGGGCAACGGCAAGCCGAGCCCCGGCGCTTTGCAGTGCACACCGGCAGCCGTCACGCAGTCCGCAAGCGGTTACGCGCTGCAGTCGTTTTGTGCACCGAGTGATCCGGGCCCCGGGAACATTTGGTTTGCGGCCTCGGGTGAGGTGCTGGCCTTGACCGGCTACGCGTTTCCACCGGCCAGTGCGGGTGACGCCGCTTTCGTCGATGGCTGGGATCTGAAATTTACGCGCCTCTTGACGACCATCGACAAGATCCAGCTCTCGGAAAACCCCGATTTTCAACCAGGCTCACAACAGGCAACAGGCAATCTGGTTGCCGAGGTCGACGGGCCGTGGGCGGTGGATCTCAGCCACGCTGATGCCAGCTACTTGGCAGGCAAAGGCGGCGCTGGCGAGGAAGCAGTGCCTATCGTGGCCCTCAATTCACAAAACAAGAACGGCGGCGACGCGTTCGCGACGGACGGCACGCGTTACGCATTCGGCTTCGATTTCGTGACTGCCAGCGATCAGGCGCAAAACGTCAATCTCGATGCCGACTCGCTGGCGGACTACAGCGACATGGTCTCGAACGGCTGCACGGTTCTGTACGTCGGCAGCGCGAGCTTCAAAGGGGACCCGCAATTTCCGGGCTGCATCACGGATGCAACGAGCGCGTGGCCCACCACCGTGAGCTTCCGACTCTGCTTCAAGTCGCCGACCAGTTACCTGAATTGCCAGAACCCGGACAACGATCCTGCGCAGCCATTTCCGGGTGAAGAGCATCAACGCGGCATCGCGTTCCTGAGCGACTCGTCAGTGGTTGGCCAAGTGACGCTACACACGGACCATCCCTTCTGGGACAGTGTGCTTCATGATTCGCCCGCACACTTCGACCAGTTTGCGGCGCGCGCCATCGACCAAGGTCAAGGCGCAATGGTCACGCTCGACGACACGCAAGGCGTCGACTACACGGCGTACACCGACGTCGCAGGCAATGCCTTGAATTGGCGCTATTGCATCGACCCGCCCACGGACGTGCACGACAAATTCACCGGACCGATGCGCTTCGATCCGCAGAACGTGCCGCATGCGCCGGGCAATGACCCCGCCCAGGGTCTCCGCGACTACTACGATTTTTCAACCTACGACCAGAGCACTCAAGGTCACCTGAACTCAGATGGCTTGTGCTACGTGCAGCGCAACTACCCGTCACCAAACTAGTGTGACGCACGACAACCCGGAACGGAGTTCCGGGCCGTCATTCTGACGAGCTCGCGTCCGAGCAGCGTCGACCTGGCCGATGCGACAATGCTCGGTTGCGCGCGGTCAGTTGTGATAGACGAGCGGCATCTCCGTCTCCGCCCCGACGCGATCAGCCTGGTGGTAGGTGTGCCGCTGACCATGGTGCGCGCGGTGTTGCTCGCACCAGAACTCCTTGCCGCCGCTCGCCACGCGCGTCTCGACGCACACCGGACACGGCGGCTCGATCTTCGGTGTCTCCACGGGCAGGGCCTTCGGACGAACGACGAATACCGGGCAGGGCGCCAACCGCACCACGGCCTCTGCGACGGAACCGAGGAGCAAGCGGGACACGCCGCGCCGCCCATGCGTACCCACGACGATCAAGTCTGCGTCGAGATCAGCCGCCGTTTGTGCGATTTCCTCAGCCGGGGCTTCCAGGCGCAGGTGAGCGACCACTCGCCGCAGGCGCGAGCCGATCTTTGCTTGGCCATACGCGGAGGTTTGTCGTTCGACGTAAGCAGCGAGCTGCGCGTTGGCATCGGCCAGAGACACCGCCGAGAAGCCCGCTTGCGCCGTCGGCGCGTCCATCAACGCTTGATTGCCATACAAGCGCACGACGTTCACGACGTGCACCTCCGCGTTGGCGCGCGTTTCCGCGAGCTCGAAAGCCTGCGCGAGAGCCAAGTCGCTCGCTGGCGAATAGTCGACGCCGACCACGATGAGATAGGGCTTTTCAATTTCCGACATGGGCTACTCCTTGGCGGCACGTTCGAGAGTCGAAGACCACCGCTGAAACATTAGGGTGCATCGCGTATGCCAAGCGGCCAGCGCAAAATTGCGCCGTTTTTCCGGCGCTTGGGCCGCGACCTTCGTTCGAAGCGAGGCGGTGCTGCTCTGGCTGTGGCGAAACGGTAGCCGCCGCCCGCGCCAAGACTCGACTGAGGGGCGCCGATCGGATACGTGGTGCGAACCATTTTTTCGCCGGGTGTCCGATTGTTCCGATGAGCCACCTCAGAAAACTCCTGCGTTTCGCGCTGCCCTATTGGCAGCGCTCGCTTCTCGCGCTGCTTTGCTTGACCGCGTTGGTCCTCCTCGACCTGTCGATTCCACGCCTAATTCAGAGCCTGATCGATCAGGGGATCGTGCATCACGACCGAGGCGTGGTGCTGCGCACGTCGGCACTGATGCTGGGCATCTCGCTATTGAGCGTGTTCATCGCAATCGCCAACAACAACTTGTCGGTGATCGTCGGCGAGAGTGTCGGCCGAGACCTGCGCGACGCGATCTTCGTCAAGATTCAGAGCTTTTCATACGGGAATCTGGACAAGCAAAACACCGGGCAGCTCATGGTTCGGCTGACCAGCGACACCAGCGCGATTCAACGCTTGCTGCAGGTGTCGCTGCGCATTGGGACGCGCGCTCCGTTACTGATGATTGGCAGCCTGGCGTTGATGATCACGACCAGCCCCACGCTGGCGCTGACGATGCTGCCACTGCTGCTGGTGACGACGACGCTGATCCTCTTCTTCTTGGTAAAGATGGAGCCGATGTTTCGCATCGTCCAGCAGCGCTTGGACCGTTTGAACACGGTCTTGCAGGAGAATGTTGCGGGCATCCGCCTGGTCAAAGCCTTCGTCCGAGACCGCTACGAGAGCCAGCGCTTCGAGGCCGGGAACGAGGCATACACGAGTGAATCGGTGACGGTCATGCAATTTGCATCGCTCATGTCGCCCGCCCTGACCCTGTGCGTGAACGGCGGAATGGTGATCGTGATTTGGGCAGGAGGCCTGCAAGCGACGCACGGCATGCTCTCCACGGGGCAGATCGTGGCCTTCATCAACTACCTGCTGACCACCATGGCCCCACTCTTGATGATGACGATTCTGTCCAACGTGTGGGCCGGCGGCATCGCCTCTGCAAAGCGGATCGACGAAGTCTTGAACGTCGTGCCCGAGATCCAAGACGCCGCGGACGCCATCACTCTCTCCTCGCAAACCGCGAGCGCACCCCGCATCAGCTTCGAGGACGTCACGTTCTCCTATCGCGGCGCGCTCTCCGACGCAGTGTTGAAGAACATCAGCTTCGTCGCAGAGCCGGGACAAACCGTCGCCATCTTGGGCGCGACGGGCGCCGGGAAGTCGAGCTTGGTCAAGCTGATCGCCCGATTTTACGACGTCACGAGCGGCCACGTACGCCTCGACGGCACGGACGTGCGCTCGCTCAGTCAGGATTCACTGCTCGCGCAAATCGGCATCGTTCCGCAGGAATCCGTGCTGTTCTCGGGCACGGTGCGGGACAATATCCGTTACGGGAAGCCCTCCGCCACGGACGCAGAAGTGGTGCGAGCCGCACGCGCCGCGCAAGCCGACGACTTCATCACGCGGCTGCCCGAGGGCTACGACAGCCGCGTCGAGCAACGCGGCCAAAATTTCTCCGGCGGCCAACGCCAGCGCTTGGCCATCGCGCGCGCATTGCTACTCGAGCCCAAGATTCTAATCCTGGACGACAGCACGAGCGCCGTCGACGTAGAGACCGAGACCCGCATTCAGACCGCGCTCGCCACCGAGCACCCGCATCAAACGCGAATCGTCGTCGCCCAGCGCATCAGCACCGTGCTCACCGCCGACAACATCTTGGTCATCGACGAAGGTAGGCTCGTCGCCCAAGGCACTCATGCCCAGCTCATGCGTTCGAGCCCGGTGTATCGGGAAATTCATGACTCCCAGTTGGGCACGGGCGCCGCGCCGGAAACCGCCTCGAAAGCTGCACAGGTGAGCCCATGAATCAGATGCCAGGCGCGGCGCTGAACCGTGACGTTCGCAGCAACATGCAGCCGATGCGCCCTGGGCAGATCGGCAAAATCGAGAAGGCCGGGGACCCTCGGAGCGCGCTGCGTCGGCTCTTACCGTACTTGGAGCCGTTCCGCGCCGGAGTGTATTTGGTGCTGGTTTTCGTGCTCTTTTATACGGGGCTGAGCCTGGTCGGCCCGTATTTGATGGGCGTGGCGATCGACCGCCTCGCGCACGCCGAGCACGCCGCGGGCTTGGCGCAGCTCGCCCTCGCGATGCTGACCGTGTACGTGCTCAGCAACGCGCTACAGGGCGTCGCCGGGCGGCTGATGGCCCGCATTTCTCAGCGCGCACTGAAGCAAGTGCGGACTGACTTGTTCACGCGAGTCCAAAGCTTGCCCGTCGGTTTCTTCGATCGCAACCCCGCGGGCGATTTGATGAGCCGCCTGACCAACGATATCGACGCCATCAACCAGGCGATCTCGCAGAACGTCACGACCTTGGTCGCCAGCCTGTTGTCGATGGCCGGCATCGTCGTGGCGATGTTCGTCTTGAACCGTTGGCTGGCGCTCGCGTCGTTGGTCGTGGTTCCGATCATGTTTTGGTTCACGCAATTCGTGGCCCGTTACACCAGGAAGGGCTTCCGCGATTTGCAGCGCGACCTCGGACAGCTCAACGGCGTGATGGAAGAGGCGATCAGCGGGCAAAAGGTCCTGCACGCCTTCCGGCGCAAGGAATCCGCGGTGGAAGCCTTCCGGCGCAGCAATGCGCAGGTGTTCCAGGCGGGCGTGTACGCCAACAGCTATGCCCTGCTCTTGATGCCGATCACCTCCGTGCTCGGCAACCTGTTCGTGATCGTACTCGCAGGTCTAGGCGGCTTTTTGGCACTTTCTGGGCTGGTCACCGTGGGCGTCATCGCGACCTTCATCAGCTACGGCCAAAACTTCGTGCAGCCGCTTCGTCAATTGGCAAACTTGTACAACTCCATTCAGGCCGCGCTCGCCGGCGCCGAGCGCATCTTCGCAATCGTCGATATCCCGGCAGAGGTGGACGACGCGCCGAGCTCCGCGGCCCTCGGCGCCGTGCGTGGGGAAGTGAAGTTCGAGCACGTGCGCTTCAGCTACCAACCTGACTCGGTGATCCTGAATGATCTGTCCTTCGAGGCTCACCCGGGGCAGGTCATCGCCTTGGTTGGCCCAACCGGGGCCGGCAAGACGACAATCATCAATTTACTGACGCGCTTCTACGAAATCGACGGGGGCCGAATCACGATCGACGACCGCGACATTCGCCAGCTCAAAAAGGCCGATCTGCGTCGGCACCTCGGCTTGGTGCTGCAGGAGGTTTTTTTATTTTCTGGCTCGGTGCTGGACAACATTCGCTACGGTCGGCTCGACGCCAGCGACGCGGAGGTGATGGACGCGGCAAAACTGGCAGAGGCCGATCCGTTCATTCGGTTGCTCCCGCAGGGCTACGCCACACAACTCTCCGAGCGGGCCAGCAACCTCAGCCAGGGGCAACGACAACTGATCGCAATCGCCCGGGCGATCCTGGCAGACCCTGCGATTTTGATTTTGGACGAAGCGACGAGCAGTGTCGACACGCGGACCGAGGCCCGCATCCAAAGCGCGCTACTGCGGCTGATGAAGGGCCGCACGAGCTTCGTGATCGCGCATCGACTGAGCACGATCGCCGATGCCGACCAGGTGCTCGTGATCGAACGAGGCGCGGTGGTGGAGCTCGGCAAACACGCCGAGCTCCTTGCCAAAAACGGCGTTTACCACCGCCTGTACTCGAGTCAGTTCAAGGGCGAAGCCATTTAGCGACTCGCGCCGCGCGAGCGCCGCGCATTGCCTGCTCGCGCGGGGCAGGCATCAGAACAGGCCGGTGACGAAGCCGCCGTACGCGTCACGACCCACCATGGCGGGCGTGAAGTGCAAGCTCCCGACGAAGTCCCGCGCCATGACCTTCTGCGGTGACGCGATGCCATATATGAGCAGGATCGCGCCGGTGCCTTGCATCAGCCCATCGAGAATCAAAAACGTGCGCGTGCTGCTGTCGTCATTGGTGGACACGTCCGTGCAAGTGTCGAACGTATCAGTGCTCACGCAATCGGTGGAGTGGTGGCGTGCTGCCAGCGTGATCCACGGTCCGAGCACGGGCACCGCGAGCCAACCCGTGGAGTTCGGAAAATTGTCCGTCGAAGCCACGGTCAACCCGATGGCATAAGCCGAACCGATCAGCACCGGGCCCGCGATCAACATGCCGCGGCGCGGACGCTCTTCCACATGGAAGCCAGCGGGAACGGGACCGCCGTCATACGGCACACTTTCGGGCGCGCGCGGCGGCGCCGGATAGGCGTACGCGTAACCGGGCGGCGGCGGTGGATACAGGGCCGGCGGTGGGTAGCCCGGGTATGCCGCAGGAGGCGGCGCAGCGCCCGGCGGTGCAGCGCCTGGCGGTGCGGGAGGAGGCGGAGCGAGCGGCGCGGGCGCGGCAGGTTGCGGAGCCGCAGCACCCGCGGGCGGCGCTGGCGGCGCTGCGGTCGCTGGCGCGGCAGTCGGTGGCGCAGCGGGTGGCGTTTGCGCCATAGCCCACGAAGCCGACAAGATGATCACCCCGAATAGCGAAGCAGAAGGCGCCACGCGCCACAAAGATCGATCCCTCATATGATCCTTACTACCCCAGGATGCTGGGGCCCTCCAGCGCAAAGGAAATCCCTACCCGACTCCGTGCCAAGCGTTGCTCGATGCTAGCGTAGCTCGGCCGATGGTCATGCGCACCCCAAACGACATCGCCCCTGGTGGCCAGCCGCTCGAGCTGCTGTTCGAGCGTGCAGATTTACCGCGCTTCGATCTCCCTGCCGAGCTCGTGGCAAATTACGGTGGCGCGCTCGGCTTCCAAAGCCCGCGCTTATTCGCCAATTTCGTGGCTTCGCTCGACGGCATCGTGGCTCTGCCAGGTGATCTCGAGTCCGGACAGATCATCAGCGGACGCAATCCAGCCGACCGCTTCGTGATGGGCTTGCTGCGAGCGTGCGCGGACGCCGTGTTGATCGGCGCGGGCAACTTCCGCAAGGCTTCAGGTCACTTTTGGTATCCCGATCGGATCTATCCGGCAGCGGCGGCATTTTTCGCGCAAGCGCGCGAGCGGCTCGGCCTGGCTCCAGAGCCGCAATTCGTGCTGCTCACCGCGAGCGGCGACATCGACACGACCGAGCCCGCCATCGCGAGCGCGCTCATCATCACGACGCGCATGGGTGAAGCCAAGCTGCGCGCGCGCGCGCCCGAGAGCACGCGCATCGTCGTGCTGGCGCCAGACCGCGTGCATGCCCCCGACGTGCTCGACTTCCTGCGTGCGGAGGGCATGCCGCGCGTGCTCACGGAGGGCGGTCCATCGCTGCTCGCAGAGCTCATCGCCGAGCATGTGTTAGACGAGCTCTTCGTCACCTCTGCGCCCACACTCTTCGGGCGCTACAGCGACGACCATCGGAAATCCCTCGTCGACGGGCTCGACGTCGCTGGCGCGCGCGGTGAGCTACTCAGCGCGCGCCGCCATGGCTCGCATTTGTTCCTGCGCTACGCGCTCGCAACGTAGCTACGGTTTGAGCTGGGTCTCACTAGTTCAGACAAAACTCGAACGCCGCGGAGTCGCTCGTGTCCGAGGCGTTGCTGGCGCCGGCAGCAGCCGCATCCGTGCCGCTGGTCTGGGGCTGAAACGTGAAGGTAATGCGCCACAGGCCGACCATGAACAAATCCATCGGGTCGAGCGTGAAGGTGCCGCTCGTCGCATCGAACGTGACGAGCGGTGACTCCGGCGAGTAGTGCTGGTGTACCGGCATGTAGAGCGTCGCGCCGAGCTGACCGTCGAGCGCGGTCCCGTCCGCGTCCGTCACGCGCACCACGAACGTGTTGTCGTTGATCGCGGGCGGCGCCGGCTCGCTCGATACGAGCTCGAAGTTGAACAGCCCGCTCGCCCCCGCCATCTTCAAACCTGCAGCGTACGTGTAGGCGCCCGGCTCGGTCGTGCACGCGGCCGTGCCAGTCGGGGCTTCGAGCGCAGCGCCGTCATTCGAGCCACCGCCACTCGCTGCCGCCGTTGCCTGCGAAGCACCCGACGAGCATGCGCACACTGCAGCGAGCAGCAGACACAGAGTTGCGGAAGCGCGAGTCGGGATCATAGTGAAGCGCCGTGCGGTTAGAGGCGGCAGTCTAGCAAATGAAACGCGAGGCTCGAGAGCTCGCCCGCCGAGCCCCGGCTCAGCATTGTGACCCGCCCCAAAAACGTCTAACTAAACGGTTGCTTACGCGAGTCCGACATGACGCGCCTCAGAATGCCCGACCCACGTCGCCTGCGCGCGCGGCAGTCCCTGCCGAGCCTCGCTGCATGGCTCTTGCTCATCGGCTGCGGCAACGCGCAGCCGTCGTCGACGAGCGGCCTCAGCCAAGCCGAGCTGATGGATCCGAAAACGTGCGGCTCCTGCCACGCTGAGCACTACACGGAATGGTCCGGCAGCATGCACGCCTATGCCAGCGACGATCCGCTGTTCATCGCTCTGAACC
>DATHOI010000419.1:0-7835 GCA_035485095.1 Polyangiaceae bacterium
ACGGGTCGCTCGATCGCCAAAGTGCTCACGCTCGGGCCGCCCGCCGTGTTGAATTCCGTGGGTTGGTTTCTGCTCATCGTCGCGGTCGGTTACCCACTTTGGGCCGTAGCCACGCTCGTGCAAGAGGATCGCAAAGAGCGCGATCGCTTCGCCCCGCCAACGCAGAGCGAGCTGTTCGTGTCGGGCTTCCTCGCCCACCGTAGCTTCGCTGCGGCGTTGGCACCGCTCTTTCAACTGGTCTTCATCATCCAGCTCGTGGCAGCAGCGGTTTCTCAAGCTAGCCGCGGTGGAGGCCGCTCGTCCGACTTGGTGCAGCGCATTTCCCAGCAGATGCGCGTCGAGTGGTCTCAAGCGTTGATCGTCATTTTGGTCTTCTTGTTCGCGTATTTGGTGTTCCTGTCCAAAGAGGTGAAGTTCGCGCGACGCATCGATCACTACGAGCTCTTGGTCGAACGCCCAGCATGGGAATCGGTCTGGCCGTTCTTTCTGGTGGTCGTGCTGCTGCTCACCGTGACCACGACCGAGGTGCTCGACTGGACGCTCCGTGCCGCGCGCCCCGACGTGGCCTCGTTCTTCAAAGCGGAGATTTTGGCACGCCAACTGAACGTGTTCGAAATCGTGAAAACCCTGGTATTTCAGGGTACATTTCTGCTTGGTCTCACACTCGGCACGATGCTCGCCGCATTCCCGTTCTCCGAGCTCCTGGCCGCACTGCGCTTGGCGTTCCAACCCGCGGACGACGCCGCTGTCGCCTCTCGTCAACAGTATTTTCTACGTTCGCTTGCCACCTTCCGCGTTGGGCGCGCGGTTTGGCTGTACGGCGGCGCCATGATCGGTAGCCTGACTGCAATTACGGTCTTGTCCGAGACCGCTGCTCGCCCGCTGAGCGAAAAGATCGTGTACATACTCGGGCCTTCGCTGGTTGGCTTCTTGGGGTACGCCGTCACGCGTCGCTACGTGCAAACGTACGTCGATCACGCGCCCGCCGTGCAACGCTTGTTGGAATTGCAAACGGCAACGCGGCATCGGCAAACGCGAGACACGGCGGAACGCTCGGTACATGCGCCGTGGAGCTGGCGCGTGCTGCAGTTGGCTGCGCCAGTCGTCTGCCTTTTGGCGTACTTGATGTGGACCGGCAGCGGCATTCACAAGGACGCCGTGCGCGAGCTGATCATCCCGGTGACGACCAAGGACTGGCTGCTCATCCTGCCTTATGTCTTGCTCGTGCCAGCGCTGCTCGGCCGCGAACGACTGCAGCGCTTGGCGCAGCGGCGCCGAAGCGTGAAGAGTGAAGACTAGGGCACGCCGCACAAACCGAGTAATTGTGCGCTATATTTCTGGATCAGCTTCGGGCCGATTCCGGGCACGCCGCGCAAAGCCTCGGCCGTGACGGGCCGCGCTTCGGCGATGGCGAGCAACGCGCGATTGGTGAGGATACGAAACGCCGGGACGCGTTTCCGCTTCGACTCCTTCAAACGCCAGGCGCGCAACGTCTCGACCAGCGCGGCGCTCGGTCCGGTCTGAGGTAGTCGCACAGCGGGAACGCGCGACGCTTTGCGCGCACGACGCTTGCTGGGTTTGCCGCCGCGCCTCCCCGACGTACCGCCGAGCGACGCCGGAACCTTCGGCAAGGGACCGAGGCTCGTAGCCAAACGCGCTTCCGGCGCACACACGTCGCAACGCCCGCAGGGACCACCGCTGTCCTCAGTGTCGCCAAAGTGGCGCACCAACCCGAGCATGCGACACTGTCGAGCTTCGGCGAACTTGGCCACCAGCGCGAGCTGCTCGACGCGCAGGGCCCGCTGCGCCGCATACGGCGCGCGCCAGCTCTCCTGACCGCGCACGAGCTCGTCCTCGGAGACGCCTCGAACACCGCCGTGTACCCAGAGCTTTTCCAGCGCTTTCTCGAAATCAGCCTTTTTTAGGCGCGTTTTCTGACGCAGAGTCCGCGCGCTCACGGGCGAAGCTTTGAGCGCTTTGAACAACTTGTCGAGCACGCCCTCAGGCGGATAGTCGCGCTCCAGGAAGAACTCGTGCGTCTTGCGATCGGCGAAGTGGTGCATCAACACCGTGCGAGACACCTTACCGTCGCGACCCGCGCGCCCAATTTCCTGATAGTAAGACTCGACGCTACCGGGTAGCGCGAGGTGCAGCACCGTGCGAATGTCGGCTTTGTCGACCCCCATGCCGAAGGCGACGGTCGCAACCACCACATCCAGCCGACCCGCGAGAAAATCGGATTGCACGCGCTCGCGCACTGCGGCGGGCAAGCCCGCGTGATACGGCTCGGCGCGATGCACCGAGCCGAGCACCGAGGCCACGGTCTCGGCAGCTTTGCGCGTGGGCGCGTAGACGATCGCGGGCAAGCGCTCCGCATTCGAAAGCCACTGCAACGCGCGCGCCGCGCGATCTTTCGGCGCAACTTCCAGCGCTTCGAGCGCCAGGTTGTCACGACGAAAGCCGTGGATGAACAAGCGCGCCGCGCCACCGAGCCCGAGCTGCGCCACGATGTCCCGCTGCACCACGGGCGTCGCCGTTGCGGTGAGCGCTACGACGGGTGCCGGCCGCAATTGCGGCAAGCGTTGCCCGAGCAGGCGATAATCAGGGCGAAAATCATGCCCCCATTGGGAGATGCAGTGGGCTTCGTCGATCGCAATCAGGCCCAGCGTACGCCGCGCGAGGAGCTCAGGAAAGCCCGCGACACCGAGGCGCTCGGGAGCAATGAATAGGTAGTCCAGCGCACCGGCGACGTAGTCCGCACACACCTGACGCGACTCGAGCCGCGAACGCCCCGAATGAATGCGCGCCGCGCGGAGGCCGAGCGCCTGCAGCCGCGTGACTTGATCCTCCATCAACGCGATGAGTGGGCTGACCACCAGAGTGGTGCCGCCGCGTGCCAAGCCGGGCAGTTGGTAGCACAGGGATTTTCCTGCACCCGTCGGCATGACCAAGAGGACGTCCTCGCCTGCGGCCGCAGCCTCGCACACGGCTCGTTGATGAGGGCGGAAGGCGCTGAAGCCGAAGCGATCACGCAACAGCGTCTCGAGCACGCCGGGCTCCGCGGCCGATGGATCCCGCGGCGCCGGGCGCGCCACTTGCGGGTGAGCGCGCACAGCCACCGGTTGCGGCGAGACGAGCTCGAGCTGCGCCCGCGAGCTCGCGCCGCGCGCCGCTGTCGTGGGCGCGGCTTTTGCGGGCGTCGCTTTTGCGGGCGTCGCTTTCGCGCGAGCGACTTTCGCGGGGGCCGGCGGCTCCGACCGCGCGCTCGCGGTCTGAGCCGAGGCGCGCGCCGTTTTTCCGCGGTTCGGCTGCGATTGGCCCGCCAGCGGCGGCAGCGTGGCCGGCACACGCCCGACGACCGCCGTGACGTACGCCTCGATCTGCTCGAGAAATTCCGGCAACGCGCCGTGACCGCGCGCTATCGCTTGCAGCCGCGCTTCCCACGCGCCGGTCATCGCAGCGCTCTTTACTTCGGTATCGACGACGGCGATCAGACCCACGCCGCGCTCGGTGGCGCGCAGCGCCTTGCCGTCGCGCTCCGCGTAGCCGCGCTGGATTAGAGTCTCGATGATGTTCGCTCGCGTCGCTGGGGTGCCAAGACCGCTGTCCTTCATGGCATCCGACAATTCCTTCTCGTCCAAGGTCTTGCCGGCGGTCTCCATGGCAGTGAGCAACGTGGCGTCATTCAGTGGTGGGGGCGGGCGCGTCGTTTTTGGTAACGCCTTGGCCGACAACACGCGTGCGGTCTGACCGTTGGCAAGGCCAGCGGGCAGCACATCTGCACTGGCAACAGCCCGCTCACTGGACGGCGATTTGGCCTGTTTTTCGGGCGGCGGCTTCACCTCGCCCAGGTCGAGCACTTTCCAACCCGGTTGCTCGATGGCCGTACCGAGACTGCGGTAGCGATCGACGGGCGCGCTCGCAGGCGGAGCTGCCTGCACTTCAGTGATCACCTCGGTACTGGCCCACACGAAATCCTGATGCCAGGCCTGCAGCAGGCGCCGGCATACGAGCTCGTATACCCGCTGCTCATCACTGCTCATCGCACCACGGTGCGCGGAGCTTGCAGTAGGAATGATGGCGTGGTGATCGGTGACTCGGTCGTCGTCCACGAACCGGCGCGAAAGCGCGCGTTCACCCGTCCCGTCGGCGAGCAACGCCGCATACGGTGGCGATATCGCCTTCACCACCACCGGCAAGGTACCGGCCACCTCGAGCGACAAGTGGCGACTGTCCGTGCGCGGGTAGCTGAGCAGCTTGTGCTTCTCGTACAACGCCTGCGCGGCGTCGAGCGTGCGCTGAGCTGAAGCGCCGTACAGCCGGTTCATGTGCCGCTGCAGCTCGGTCAAATCGTATAAAAGCGGGGGCGGCAAGCGTTTGGTCTGCGACGTAACGCTGGCAATGCGCGCCTCGCCGAGCAGCGCACGCGCCACGATGGCATTCGCTTCCTCTCCAGAGGGCGCCAAGCGCTGCGGGTGCTTGCCCGCGCCGGGGCGAAACCAGGTGCCCCGGTACTCTTGAGCCTCGCCTGGTGCGAACGTCGCCTGCACCTCCAAATAGTCCTCGGGCACGAAGTCACGAATCGATGACTCGCGTTCGACGAGCATCGCCAGCGTCGGTGTCTGCACGCGGCCGACCGACAACGGCGCATCGAGCGCGAGGCCGTAGGCGCGCGATAGATTCATGCCCACGAGCCAATCAGCGCGGCTACGCCCGAGCGCGGCATGCGCGAGGTGATCGTAGTCGCGAGACGGGCGCAATTTCCGCAGCCCTTCACGGATGGCGCTCTCCGTGAGCGAGGAAATCCAAAGTCGCGAGACGGGCCTACGACACCTCGCCGCCTGGTAAATTAGGCGAAAAATGAGCTCACCCTCGCGACCGGCGTCTGTGGCGCAGATCACGGAGGCGACGTCGGGAGCGTTGATGACCTGACGCACGATCTCGAATTGCGCGCGAGTCGCGTCGAACACCGTGAGCGGCCACCGCTCGGGCAACATGGGCAAATCCTCACGACGCCAACGTTTCCACTCGGGGCGAATGCCTTCGGGCTCCGCTAGTCCGACCAAATGACCAATCGCCCAGGTGACTACATAGCCGTTGCCAGAGAGCGTTCCGTTGCCGCGCCGCAGCGCGCCCAGCGCCTGCGCGAGATCCCGCCCGACGGACGGCTTCTCGGCGACGACGGCGATGGTCATATTCGGTAAACCTGGTGTAGCGCACTCGGCGGCACAAGCAGTGAGGGATCGCTGGTGACGTTCGAAAGATCGAGCTTCGGTGCGAAGATCGACTGCCAACGACCCAGCCTACTGGGATAGCCTCTTAGGCAGGAGTCGAATGCAAGGCCCGCCGGAAGACCGCTTCAAGCAGACTCTTTCTAGCCTTCAGCGAGCTCGAAGAAAATTGCTCACCACCATCGGCGTGCTGCTGGGCCTGCTCGTCTCGCTGATCGCCGTCGGCGTCGTGATCGGGCTCGCTGTCTGGCTCTGGGATCTGCACCAGGAAGCGCAGATCAAAAAGAATCATATCGGCATGGAATTCGTGCCTATCGCGGCCGGAAATTTCTCGATGGGCTCCGATGCGGGGGAGAAAGACGAGGCCCCCGCCCACCGGGTGACGATCAGCCACGGCTTCTTGATGGGTCGCTACGAAGTGACGGCGGCCGAGTGGAAAGCGGTCATGGGAGAGCCGCCAAACAATTTCAAAGGCGACCGATTTCCCGTTCAATTCGTCACCTGGGACGCAGCGCAGGACTTCGTGCGCCGTTTGAACCTAACGAATGACGGCTACACTTACCGCTTACCCACCGAGGCAGAGTGGGAATACGCCTGCCGTGCCGGCACCACCGGAGACTTTGCGGACGAGCTGGATTGGCTCGCTTGGTACGATGCGAACTCGAACGGCGAGGTACACGAGGTAGGAGCCAAGCATCCGAATGCGTGGGGCTTGTACGACATGGAGGGCAATGCTTGGGAGTATTGCCAGGACCGTTACGGCGAAAGCTACTACAGCCAAAGTCCCAAGGCAGATCCGCAAGGCTCCCCGAGCGGCGACGCGCGAGTGCAGCGCGGCGGCTCTTATCGTGAGCGCGGCCCGCTCTCGAACGACGATCACAGCTCACCGCTGCGCTCGGCAGCGCGCCACAGCACGAGCCCCAACACCCTGCTCGAGGACTACGGGTTTCGGCTGGTGGCCCAAACGAGCGCGCACTGAATCGCCCGCGCGCGGCGCCGAAGCGGTCCCGCTCAGGTTCGAAACGGAAATGCGGGCAAGCCCGCGTCATTCTCCAACGTTGCATCCGGACAGTCGTCCCAGGCGTAGCGCGCAGCAATGGGCGCCGAGACGAGCTCGCAATCCAACACGACTCGAGTCTCGTCAATCTGGGCTCGAGCGGCATGAAAGACGCCACTCGCATCAGCGAGCTCGAAGCCGCGCACCGCTTCTGGCGCGCGCGAGCGCAGGCCGCGAGCGTGACTGAACTCGAGCGTCACGTGGCGACCTTCGATGCGCAGCCGCTCGAGGGTCGGGCCACAGTCTTCGAGCTCGCTCTCGGCATATGCGCGCGAGCGGGCCAGTAGCCCCAGGCGACGCCCCACTTCTTGTTTGTTTCGCGGATGAATGTCGCGCGCGTCACCGATGTCGATCGCCGTGGCCCGAGCCGTGTGCGGCTCACCGAGCACGCTCGCTTGAGCCTCGCGAAGCAGAGGCCACGTGCCCGAAGAGCGGAAGCCCGCCAGCTCGACGAACAAGAACCACAAGGACTCGTCTCGAAAACGCCGCCGTAGGTCGGCAATGAACGCGGAGAAGCGCGCGCCGTACGTCGCGTAACGGTCGGCATCCGACTCGCCCTGATACCAAATCACACCGCGCAGGCCATACGGAATGAGCGGAGCGAGCATGCCATTGAACAGCGCGCTCGGCGCGTTTTGCAGCGCAAGCGCTGCCGGCGCCGACGGCCAGCCTCCAAAATCCTCCACTGCCACCAACGGGATTTCATGCTCGACCTTGAAGCGCCACGGCCCGGCCAACGAAATCCGCTCGCGATCGGCGCTCATGGTCTCGACGAACAGCGCGCGCTTGGGACCGACAAAGCCACCCTGCCCGAAATGATCGAAGACGCGCACCGCGATCACGTTCTTGCCGCGCCGGACCAAGGACCTCGGGATCGAGTAGCGGCGCGGGGTCTGATAGGCGTTCGGGGTGCCGTCTGGATGGCTGCCGACGAGCGTACCGTTGAAATAGGTGTGGTCGAAGTCGTCGATGGCGCCGAGCTCGAGCAGCAGATCGTCTTCACCCCCACGACTGAGCTCGAGCTCGCGGCGAAACCAGAGCACGCCATTGAAGAGCATGCCGTGGTGCTGCCAGAACGTCGGGAGCTCGAGCGTTCGCCAGCCCGAATCATCGAAGTCGGGGCGCGCATAGCCGAGCTCGAAGCCGATGTTGGGCGGGTCCGCTGGAAACACGGCACGCTCCCAAGCGCTCAGCCGTGCCTGATACTCGTCGCGAATGCGAGGCAAGTCTTGGAGCTGTGCATCAATCTCCGCGAGCTGTACATCGACGTTGGCGTCGACTTGCCGCAGCGCTTCCAGGCTCATCCAAGCATCGATGGATGTCCCACCCCAGGTCGCGTCGATCACGCCCACCGGAACGTTCAAGTGCTCTTGCAGATGGCGCTGAAAGAAGTAACCGACCGCCGAGAAGCGAGCCACCTTTTCGGGGTCGCAGGGCTGCCATTCGCCGAGCGTTTCACGATTCTCGACGCGTGACGCGCGCGGTTCGATCTTGATCTGCCGGAGCATCGGGAAGTGGGCGCGCTCGATCTCTTGCTCAGCATCTCG
>DATHOI010000420.1:0-5731 GCA_035485095.1 Polyangiaceae bacterium
CCATCGTCGCGCTCGAGGACGTGACCGAGGCATCCTATCGAGTCGATCGCATGCTCAGTGCGCTGCTTGCGAGCGGAGCTTTCGATCGCATCGGCGGCGTGGTCTTGGGGGACTTTACCGATTGTCCCGAGGGACCGCACCGCGTCCCCTTGCGGTCGGTCTTGTTGGAACGCCTGGGCACACTCGGCGTGCCCGTGGTCGCCGGGCTACGCTTTGGCCACGAGCGCTGGAACGACTTCGTGCCGCTCGGCGTGGCTGCTGAGCTCGACGCGAGCGCCGGCCGACTCGCGGTGCTGTTGGGCTGAGGTCGGCGTCACAAGCCGTCGTCAATCAGCTCATCTTCGTCAACGGTCAGCTCGTCGTCGTCGTGCACGCTGGGGGCGCGCCCGGCCGTCCCTTTCGGCCCGCTGCCAGAGGCGCCCGCGCCCGGACGCGCAGGCGGCCGACCGGCACCGGGAGGCGGTGGCGGCTTACCAGCCCCGCGCGCGCCAGGAGGCGGAGGCGGCGCGGGTCGCGCGCCAGCAGCACCTGCCGGAGGAGGTGGCGGAGGACGTCCCGCGCCAGTCGGCGGAGGTGGCGGCTTGAGAGACCCGGGCGCAGATGATTGCGGTGGAGGCGCCCCCGTCCGCGAGGGTGGCGGCGGTGGGGGTCGCATCGACGCCGAAGGCGCGGGCGGGGGCGCGCCTGCCTTCTTGGCACCCGGCTTGGGTGGCGGCCCCTTGCGACCCGCTGATGACGACGGAGGCGCCGAAGCACGCCCGGGATCATCGGCATCGTCGGAGTGGTCGACACCAACGCCATTGGTCACCGGTGCTCCGCCGAGCCCAAGCGCGGCGTCTTCGGACGTTGCGCTCAACGGCAGCGGGGGCGGAATCGGAGACGAGCGCGACGCGGAAGCTCCGGGCTCGGCTGGCTCGGGCGGTGCGTCATCGCTCGGCGTGGCGAGCGCCGGCTCCGCCGCGTCGGCGTGCTGAAAAGCTGATTCTGCAACAGGCTCCGTCGATGCAGCGGCGACCTCCAGCTCCGAAGCGGGTGCTGGAGCATCGGATGCGGCCGCGGGCAGCCCCTCGCTGGGCGGCAGCTCGACAGATGTCGACGGAACCACCTCGGGCGCTGCTTCTGCTTTCTCGACCGCGGGTTTTGGCTCCGCGCTCGCATCGTCGCTGCCCTTGGCTGACTTCGGTTTTGCTGGCCGACCGGCTTTCTCTGCCGGTTTGTCGGGCGATTCGGCAGCGCTCCGCTCAGCCGGCTTTTCCGCGGATTTCTCGCTGCTCGCCTTCTCCTGAGGCGGCTCGGAGGTCGGCCGCTTCAGCATATTGGCTTTGGCCCGCTCGAGGCCTTCAGTCGCCTCCGGATCCTGTGCCTTCATGCGCAACACGCGCCGCCAAGCATCAGCGGCTTCTCGTGGGTCGCCGAGTTTCTCTTCCCAGAGCCGGGCTACTTTGCGGGCCAGCTCGGCACGCGCAGCTGGGTCCTTGCCACGCAGAATCTGGTCTTCATAGAGCTGAACCATGCCCCGGAAGTCTTCCAGCTCCACGTAGAGCTGAGACAACTGATCCATGACCGCGGTGTCGGACGGTGACAGATCATGCAGCCGCTTCAAGTCCGCAGCTGCGCCCTGCGCATCAGCAAGCTTTTCGCGTCGCACGGTGGCTCGACGCGCCAACAACTTTCGCACGAGCGGGCCATCGAAGACTTCTTCGAGCGCTCTGTTGAGCACGTGCTCGGCTCGCTTTGGCTCGCCCACTTCATCCGCCAAGCGTTCGAGCGCGGCCAGCGGTTCGTCATCCACATGGGTGACGATGGCATCGCCCAGCCAGACGAACGCTTGCTCGGTGTCCTTCAGCTCGCGATAAGCCAGCTCTGCAGCTCTGCCGAGCAGCACGCCACGCGTACGGCCGCCGTCGCGTGAACCTTGGCCGCCATTGGCGAGCGCCTCGGCCAACGTACGCCGAAGCTTGTCGGTCTTCTGCTCGGCGTCGGAGCTGCGCGCGATGGCCTCGAGTGAATTGAGCGTGTCCTCTTGTACTGCGCCGCCAAGAGCCACGTCGAAGAACGCGCGCGCCTTGTCGTACGCGCCGTGGCTGGCAGCGACGCTCGCCGCTCGCCCGAGCGCTGCAAGCTTGTCGCTCGGGGCTTTGCAGCGCGTCACCTGTCGCTCGTAGATTTCGATGATCCGCGGGACCGAATTAGTGAGCTTGGCCAAGCGCGCCAAGAGCGGTTCAACGTCGGCAGGCGGCACGCTCGTCAGCGCTTGCTCACCATGATTGACGGCTTCGGCCGACTCGACTCCGGCCTCGGCGAGCACCTCCGCCTGACGCACCATCTCGTCTGCGCGAGAGGGGCCGCTCAGATCTTGAACGAGCAAGTCGTGCGCGATGCCGAGCGCGTCGAGGTCCTTCAGCTTGACCGCGATTTGCTCCAATTTCTTGGCTATCTCGGCGTCAGCACCGCGGGTGCGCGCCAGCTCTTTGGCTACACCGGCCGCGTCCGCGTCACGCCCAACCTCGACGAAGCGCTCAAAAGCACCACGCAATGACGCGTTACGCGCCGGGCTCGCCGCGGCTTCCAAATACCATTCGACGAGCTTGGTCGCGACGACCCCCTTCCAGCCGAGGGTATCGCCGAGGCGCACGTACTCTTCGCGACACGCTTCGTCGCCGGTGTCCGCGACCTGCATCAAAGCGGCCAACGCTTCGTCGCTCTTCTTTACCTTCTCGTGCAGAATTTCTGCGAGTCGGCGAGTCATCCGGCTGACTTCCTCTTCGTCGCCCTCGACCTCGATCAACTCGGCCAAGTGCTTGGCGACGCGCGGCCAGTCCTCGAGTTTTTCGCACAGCTCGGCGAGCCTGCCCACGGCATCGAAGTTTTCCGGATCGAGCTCGCGCACCAAATCCAGGGCGCGCACCGCAGCTTTCGGCTCGGCCAGTGTCTGCTCATAGAGATCGGCCAGCTTCTCGGCGACCTTCAGCTTCTCAGCCTTGTCCGAAAGCACCAGCAAGCGTCGTTCGAGCGCCTCGGCCACGCCTTTGGGCTCGTCCAGACGCTCGTACAGCTCGGCAATTTTTGCCAACGCTTCGTCGTGCTTGGGCTCGAATTCCTTGAGCAAGCGCTCGTAGACCGCGATAGCGCCCTTGAGATCGTCCAGGCCGTCGGCCACGAGCGCTGCCTGGCGCAGGAGCACCGCGACGTGCTCTGCCGGTGCGGCCGAGGCCTTCTCGAGCCGCGCCAAGAGCGCCACGGCATCCTTGAATTCACCGCGCTCCTCTGCGTCATCTGCCAGCGTGCTGAGCGCTTCGAGATCATCCCCGTCCTCGAGCAAGTCCTGCAACGTCTGACGCGCGGCTTCGGGGTTGCCGAGCGTCTCGCGTTGTAGCTTCGCGGCCCGTCGACGCAAATCGGAGCGTAGCGTGCGATTGGAAAGCTTGTCCGCTCGTCGCAGCAGGAAACCGGCGAGATCTTCGTTGCGTTCGGCCGTCACGTAGCGCCGCTCGAGCTCCGCAGCGTAAACATCGTTCACGGGATCGAGCTCGGTCGCCTGCTCGAGCCGGAGTACCGAGCTCGAGTCGTCACCAGCGCGCGACAGATAGCCGGCCTCGCTGGCAAATAAGGCTGCTTTGTCAGCGGGCAGCTCGGTCAACTGAGCGCGTTCGTCCACCGCCGTCGCGGCTTGATCCCAAGCTTCCGCGGCGACAAAGCAACGCTCAGCCGATTCCCACAGGCCAGCACTCTTGAGCAGCGTCGCGCCTTCAGCGAACGCCTCACCCGCGCTGAGCGATTCGCCGCCCGTCTCGCGCAGCTCGCCTAGCTTCTTCAGCAAAGCGCCGCGCTGTGCGTCCTCGGCGATGGCTTCGATATTCTCGGCGATGACTTGCACGGCCAGGTCGAGTCGTTCGCCCTTCTCGAAGTAGCGCACCGCAGTGGTGATCGCTTCCTCGTCACCCGACGCAAGGGCAGCGATGCGACCCCACGCTTCACCCGTTGCGATCGGGTCTTTGCGCTTCTGTTCGTGCATCTTGGCGAGCGCTTTTTCGAGCGAGATGCGCGCCTCGATGTCGAGAGTTTGCTCGGCTTCCTCGGCCATCAACGTAGCCAACTCGTCCCAACGAGACTGTTTCTCGAGCAGACGCTTGAGTTGCCCGCGCGCCGGCTCGTCGTCCAAGTCGAGGACGAGTAGCTCCTTCAACGCCACGATCGCGCCGTCGATGTCGCGAAGCTGCGTCTCGCACAGACCCGCGACCTCACGCAACCAGCCCTGACGTAGCTCGGTGTCAGCGCCCTCGTCGCGACCCGCCGCTAGTAGGATCTCGCGCAGATCTTGAAATTTTCGGGTTTGGCGCAAAAAGGGCTCGAGGAAGCCGATTGCCTCGATGTTGGCCGGCTCGATCGCCAAGACCTCGCGGAACTTGGCCGCGGCGTCGTTCTTCTTCGCCTTGCGAGCCAGTGTCTGGGCGACCTCGACGAGCGCTTGCACTCGTTCGGATGGGTCGGCGCCCGGGGCCGGCGCCAGAGCGTCGAGCATCGAGTCGTCGCCGCCGGCTTCCATCGACGCCGAGACCAATTTACGCGCTTCGGCCGCAAGAGCGCCCTGTGGATTGGCTTTCAGGTACGCCGCCGCGCGAGGCGCAACCTCAGCCGAGCGACTCAGTTGCTCGCCGTAGTACATCGCGAGCTGCACCGCGCGGTCGTGCGTCGGCACCAGCTCGAGCGCGCACATCGAGTACGATAAGCCATGCTCACCGGGATATTCTTCGGCGAGCTCCACGAATAGCTGAGCGCCTTCCTGAAGCTCCGCGTCGGGCACCTTTTGTCCGGCCTGCACCCGTTCCAAAATCGCGGTACCGAGCTGCTGCTTCAGAGTAGCGTCCTGCCCGCCGTCCAACTCGCGCGCGCGTCGGAACGCCTGGGCTGCACCAGCGAAATCGAGCGCGTTCTTTCGAACGTCTCCTTCGTCTTGATAGAGCGCGACCTTGCGCTCCGTATCGTCGACGAGATTTTGCTCCATCTCGAAATACGGAACCGCTTCACTCCATTGGCTCGCGGCCTTGTACAGCTCGCGCAACGCATAAATCGAATATTGGCTGCCGGGATCGTACTCGACGGCGCGCCGATAATTCTCGATCGCTTTTTTGGGCTGAGCGAGCGGCGGGTTCTGCCAGAGTTGACCTAGCTCCTCATGAATCGCCGCAATCTGTCCCCGCAGCTCGGGGTCTTGCGCGGCGAGGGGCGCCAGCGCTTTCGCTCTGCGCTCGAGCAGAGCCACGAGTGCTTTGCTGTCGCCCTTGTCGCGATACAGCTCGGCGAGCCGCTCGGCGGGCGTCGCTTGCGTCGGGTCACGATCGATCGCGATCATGAGCGCGCGGGCGGCTCGATGCGCGTCACCCAATGTCGTCGACCAAACGTTCGCCGCCTCGGTCAGCCAATGGCAAGCGAATGCCGGATCACTCGTTGCGGTGCCTACCTTTTCCAGTAGCATCGCATACGACTTCGGATCACTTTGGCCCGCTTGATGGGCGTACGTGATCGTGTCCTGGTCGTGTGGATTTTGGACCAGACGCTGAACCAGCGTCTCCATTTCACGAGGGTCCATATTCCGGTGACGCTAACACGCGCCGACAAACGGCTGCAACGCGCAAAGCCCAAGAGTTTTGCGTGATTCGCCGGTCCGACGTTCTCGCCTCGGTGCCCGCCCCCAAGGCGATGCGTTGAGCCGCGTGAGCCGGCCAATGAG
>DATHOI010000421.1:0-6337 GCA_035485095.1 Polyangiaceae bacterium
CTGCACCCTGCGCAGTGTCCGTGGGCTCGGATTTGATCTTGAAAAAGCCGAACCGAGTGACCGGTGAGAATTTCTAACCCGCGCCCAGCCAGGACAAAGCGACCGGAAGATAGCTCATGAAGCTCGGCGTGAAGAAATGACCGACCGGACCCAAATCTAGAAAATGAGCCTGAATTCCGGAGCGAAGCGCGCGCTCGGTCTCGCGTTGCATTGGGTCGTGCATCATGTCCGAACGGCCTGCACTGAGCAGGACGCGGCGCACTCCGCTTTGGTCGAGTCGCTTCTGGTTGAGCGAGACTCGTGCTCCGATCAGCATCAAGCGTGGGTACTCCCCCGAGCTGGCTTGGGCGATCTCGAGCGCACGGTACGCGCCGAGTGAGTAGCCGATCAGCGTGCGGCCCGGCGTGTCGTCTGCGGGGACCGGCAGCGCGGCTTTCGCGCGTTCCACTGCCGCAGCGACGGCTCGTGCGACGCCGCTCTGCGGCCAGCTCGCGCCGCCGCCCGCGCAATGTGTGCCTGCGCGTGGGCAGACCAAATTCGCCGTTCGGGTGACTTGTGCTGCGAAGTAACTGCAAGTGTTGAGAGGCTCACCGCACATGCCGTGCAGCACGACCGTGATCGGCCGTGGTCCGCTGGCGCGCGCGGGAAAGATCACGACGCCCGGTAAATCCTGGGTTTCTGCGAGCTCGATCAGCGCTGGTGCCGCGGCTGGCGCTGGCGATGGCGGCTCTGACGTCGCTGCCACTCGAGTCGCGGTCGGCGTTTCTGCGGCGGTCGATGTCTTGGTCGTGCCACTGAGTGTTGCCGTGACCGCGAGCAAAAAACAGAGCTGTCCCTTCACGCCAAAACGGCGCGCACACGCTTGCTCCATGACGAGCCTTCCTCGGCTAGGCCGATAGCGAAGCGTCACGTCTCGGCGCGGTTGCGCTCACGGGCATCGTGAACGCGCGTCCGATTACGCCGCTTCAGCTACTCATCGGCAGAGCGAGTAAGAGTGTGACGAGCGGCGCGTCGGGTGTTTCGGCTAGATCGAACTGCCGTTCATCGGCGCGCGCGGCGTTGAAGGCTCGGTCGAAATCGGGGCCGCGTGCCGGATTGGCTTCGCGCTCGGTGTTGGTGTCGCGCTCGGCGTTGGTGTCGCGCTCGGCGCTGGTGCAAGGCGCGCTTCGGCGGCGGCGCGCGCGCTCACCACTTCGGGGGCGGCGTCGCCCTTTGGATCCAGCGCGCGCGCGCGGTCCAAACCGTCCAGGCACCGCTGAGCGCCGCCGCTTTGGCAGCGTTCGAGAGCGGCGCGCCGCAGCTCGCGGCCTTGCTGTTCGGGCGACGCGGGTGGCTCGGGCAAGACCTCGGGCTCGTGCTTCGCGATGTCTTCCCGCTCGTGCTGATGCTCGAAGTAATAGAGAGCGCCAGCCGCCAGCACGACCAAACCGAGCGCGCTCAGCAGCAACTCCGCAGCCCAACGCTCGCGCAAGTAACGCCGCAGTCGCGAGACGCGTTGGCGCACGCGCGGCGCGGGCAAATTGGCGTCACGCGCGATCTGCTCGAGCTTCTCTCCGTCACCTTCGCGCAGCATCCACTCGAAGGTGTGCTGCGCCTCGGAATCGGGCAGTTTTTGCTCTGCCCAACGTAGCATATCCCGCGCCGAAAGCGGCGGTTCAGAGGCAACGGGCTCGAGCGCGTCGTCCTCGGGCACCTCGCGCGCGCGGCGCCGGAAGTGGTCGAACACTTTGTTGCGCGTGACCGCAAACACGAAACGCCGAAATTCCTCGCTATCCTCCGGCACGCGCGCGGCCGACAGCACGTCGGCCATGGCGGCCTGCACAACGTCCTCGGCGTCGTCGCCCGGGACGCGTCGCTTTACCGCTGCTTCAACGGCGCGGCGCAACGCTGGGTCAGCGAGCCGCGCGCCAGTGTTCTTTGGTCCGAGGTCCGCCGGCATCACCATGTTGGCTCTTGATCATCGGTCGAGCCCACAGAAGTGTGACTCCACGGGCTCGGTGCTCTCGGTAGTGGCCGGACTTGAAATCCAGCTCGCGTATCGCCAACGCCCAGCGGCTTCAGGCGCGCCGCTCCCGTGCCGCGAAATCCGACGTTTAAGCTTAAACTTCGGAGCTGAATTGAAATAGGGGCTGCCTGAGCCTGACGCCAGCACTGGGTCGGAGCTTGAAATCCGGACCGCGAATCGCCTGTCGCACGGCCTCAAATCCAGCCGCTCCCGAGAGCTGTCCGATGTTACGGATCCGGCGCGGGTTTCTCCCTTGGCTTTTTGGCGACAAGTCGTTCGAATTGTCGGGTCAATGGAGCGGACACGAAGAAACGGCGAGGGCTACCGCGCGCGCTCGAGGCCAACGCGGTACAGGTTGCCTTCTGCCGTCGAGCTCGACGATCGCTTCAGCGGCACGGTGCCGTTGTCACTCGAGATATAAAGCGCGCCGTCGACCGGCGAGATGGCAACGCCCACTGGGCGTACCGGTGACTCCCCGAGCTGGCCAACCGACCACGACCAAGCGCCGTCTCGCGCGACGCCGTTGGCGCCGCCGCCAAACACGACCTCATACGGATACGTCGTACTCTCGGCGGTCGAGCTGGGCATCGGTGTCTTGCCCTGTGCGTCGAAGGGCACCCAAATTACCTTGTAACCGGTGGACGGCGTGCGATCCCACGAACCGTGTAGCGCAATGAACGCGCCGCCGCGGTAGCGCTCGGGCAACGCGCCGTCCGGGCCATCGAAGAACGTGATGCCGAGCGGCGAGGAGTGCGCTTGCATGAACGAGAGCGGCGGATCCGCGTGCGCGCGGCACCAGGCGTCGTCCTTCCCGCTCTCGGTAATGCCGGCGAGCGGGTTTTGGCTGGACCACGCGGCGCCGAGCTTGCTGCCCGGTGGCACGAATTGACCATTTTCGCTGACGCGCGCCGCGGCAAAGCAAAATGGATAGCCGTACGCCTTGCCCAATTCGAGCGCGACGATCTCCTCGCCCGGATTGTCGGCGTGAACGTCCTGGCCGTGGTAGCGCAGGTCATCGATGCCGCTGAGCACGCCGACCATGCGGCCCGCGGCATTGCGCGTGAAGCCGGTCACGTTGCGCACGCCGCTCACGAACACCTCGCCGCCCTGCCACTGAAACGGTTTGCCGCGCGTGAATTTCGAAAGATCGAAACGCTTCACGACGGAACGCTCGGTGTCGTAGGTGCCAGAGTCGGGGCGTGTCGCGTTGTGCTCCGAGCCGGAGTCGACATACATGAACCCGTCGTACACGTGCACCGGGTGGAACGGGTGATTGCCGCCACCGGGTTGGCCGACCATGACGTCCTCACCGGGGCCGCCCTGCTCGAGCTCAGCAGCGTACTTCCAGCGCTTTACGCCGTCTTTCGTGCCCGCATAGAGATAGCCGTGGGCAACGTCGATATCGCAGTTATTGCCATTTTCATTGCCCGTGTTGGCAAACTCCACGATTTCATTGGGTTCGAACACACCATCGTGATTGGCGTCGCGGTAGCGTCGGATCGAGCCGCGAATCGTGACCCCGAACAAGTCGCCGTTCGGTGCAAAAGTGATCTGCCGGAGCTCACCTTGCTTGCTCGCAACCACCCGCGCACACAAGCCCTTGGCGACGAAGTGCTGATCGCTCGGTAACGCCATGCCGCGACACGGATCCGGCAAGTCCGACCGAGTAACGCTCGAGCCGGCGAGCTCTGGAACGGCAGTTGGCGGCGGAGTCGTGGCTTCCGCCGGCGCGTGCTCGACCGGCGGCGCGCCCGGCGCGCCCGGCCCGCGCGCGAAGTGCTCGCAACCGACGCCCGCGCTGAGCGCGAGTAACACGAAGCTCGAAGTCCGCAGCTCGCGCAGAGGGCTCATCCCGTTTCGGTCATTGACGTTCGTAGGTGCCGATGAGCTCGCCCCAGGCCAGCACGTGGCCCCTGAGCTCGTCGAGCAGGTCGCTGCGCCCGATGCCGTCCGCCAGGCTCAGCGCGCGGTCCAGCGCGAAGACTTGAAAGTGATAGTGATGGACGCCGTGGCCGGGAGGTGGCGCTGCAGGCGTGTAGCCGAGCTCGAGCTTGCTGTTCTGGCCTTGTTGGTAGCTGACCTGTGACTGCGCATCGAGATCTTCAGCCACGCCGGGCATGCCGTAGACCATCCAGTGCACATAGGGCTCTGGAAACGGCGCGTCCGGGTCTTCACAGATCACGACGATGGCCCTTGCCGACTCCGGTACGCCGTGAAAGCTCAACGGGGGAGGCGCGCCCACGCCGTCGACCGTACACGAGATCGGCAGCGCCGCCCCGTCGTCGAAGGCAACGCTGCGAACGGTGATCGACTGCTCGACCCCGTCCGCGACCTTGTGCGCAGCGAGCTTCTTGTCCCCCGCGTGAACCCCGCTCATCGCATGACCCGCGACAACACTGACTTCATGTGCGATTCCCATGCTCGGCCAATTTGCAGGAAGCGTACCGATGCCGCGCTTGTCTGGGAGCGCAAAAATACGCGTCGCGGTTCCGGGCCTGCGGCGGCGCATTTCGTCCCATGTGGCGGTCCTACAGCGCGATCTCGCCCGAATTTACGCTCGAACCTTGAGCAGCTTGCCTTCGTAGCTGGCCTCGTCGAAGCCGACGAGCGCTACACCTTTGCCCAGCACCATTGGCCGCTTGATCAACTTGCCGTCTTTGGCGAGCGCGTCGATCGCCTCCGCTGCCGTCATTGTTGCGAGCCGTTCGCCGAAGCGGCCCTCGCGGTAGGAGACACCTGACGTGTTGAATAACTTGCGGATCGGGATGGCCGCACCTTTCAGGGCTTCGCGGAGCTCAGCCTTGGTCGGCGGGTGCTCTACGATGTCGATGCTCTCGAAGTCGACGTCGTGCGCTGACAGCCACTTGAGCGCCTTCTTGCAGGTGCTGCATTGCGGGTACTGGAACACGCGGAGCTTTGCCATCGCGTGAGGTTACCAGCGTTTTGGCCTACTAAGCGGATGTGCTAGTTCAGGCCGAATTCGACCATGAAGAGTAAACGCCTGACTTCATCGATCGTGGCCTTAGCGCTCGTCGCCGTGATCGGCCTCGGGTACGCACAATGGGCTCGCCGAGCGGGCGTCGCGGGGGCGTCCGGTGCGGCGCTTCCGTCGTCGAGCGCGCAGCCGTCAGCGTCCACGCTCGCGGCGACGCTGACGAAGGACGTCTGTGCACAAGCGGCGGACCGCTGCGCTTGCGCGGCGGAGCACGGCGCTCAACTCCTGACCGCGTGTTTTCCCGAGCGCGCCCTGCAGCTCCTGAGTCGCGCACCCGCCTCGTGCAACGCACCCGCATTTCTCGGAGCTCGGGCCGAAGCTTTGGCCGCGCTCGAGCGCTCCGACGAAGCGAGCAAGGCCGCAACGGCGGCGTTGCAGTCTGAGCCGAATAACCGTTTTGCGCGGCGCGCGCAGGCCATCGTCGCTGTCCAGACGCACGACTTTGCGACATCTGACGCCGCGCTCGCCAAGCTCGTCGCAGAGGACTCGAAAGACGTGGATTCGCTCTATTATATGGCGCTTTCGCAGCGCCGGAGGAATCGCTACAACGCAGCGCGCGAGGGCTTCTTGGGCGTGCTGCGGCTCGACGCGCAGCACATCGATGCGCGCTTCAATCTGGTCACGCTGACGGCCGCCGCCGGTGCCGACCAGGAGGCCGAGCATGACTACCAAGAATTGCAGCAAATCGCGCCCGTCGGCGATCCCCGCCTAATTGCAGCACGTTCCGCATTGCGCGGTGCACAGAAAGGCTCGACCGCGGAGCTGCCGGTGCTGCATGAGACGGGCGCGGCCCCGGGTGTCGCACCTTCACGCTAGTCGCCGACTGAAGATTGAACGCCGTAAACGCACGTAGACGGTGAGCGCGCACGCCCTACGCACGCCGCTGATGTAGGCCGGGCTGAGCAAGGCAGCAAGCGAGCGGAAGAGGAGGATCGCGTATGTCGACTGTGAAAAGGGATTGTGACGCGCGCGAAGTCAGCATACCTTCGGCGGGCTATGCGAATTACTTTTGGATCGGGGTCTGCGCGCGTGCTGCTGGGTGCATGCGCAATCACAGGGGCAACCTTGCTTGTCGCGGTTGGCTGCGGCGGCGGTAGCTCAACCTCCGGGACGCCTAGCGGCGGCTCCGGCGGTTTATCAGGTGGCACTGGCGGCACCACAACAGGTGGTGACACAAGCGCTGGCGGCACCAACACCGGTGGCTCGAACACCACAGGCGGCTCAGGCGGTGACACGACGATCACGGGTGAAGGTGGCGAAGCGGGTGAAACAACCGTAGCGCCGCCAGCCAAGGATCACTCCGCCGTGGCGTTCGTCGGAGGTGGAGCCGTCTCGAC
>DATHOI010000422.1:0-2697 GCA_035485095.1 Polyangiaceae bacterium
GCGCCGAAGAGTTCTTGTGGGGCGCAGGTCAACGCCGCACTAGTTTGCAGGATTTCCGAGAGCGAGCGCGTACCAATCCGCGTTGGACCTGGTTACCCAACGGCGGGCTCGAGATGTTGCGAAAGCTCGGTGAGCAGCGGGGCGTATGGCGCAATTCCGGCGACGGATCGCTCGAGAAAGGCCCGTTTCCGGCGGAGAAAACTGGAATCCGCGTCAACGAGTTGGACCGCGACGACAGCACTGGAGAAGTGACCTTGCAGGTCTCGGCATTGAACGCCGGGGACCATGCGCAAGTCTTTTATGGGCCTCGACCCGAAGTGACGGAGAAGTCGCAACGCCTAAGCGACTCGAAACTCGCGACGAGCGACACACGACTCTGGTTTCGTGCCATCGACCCGACCGGCAAATGCCCAGCCGGCGAACCGTACGAATGGCGGAATCAACTGGTGATCACGCACCAGCCTCGCTCCGTTCCAGGAAAGCGGACCGTGTCGCTGGACGTGAAGCCTACGGGCTCACTGCGCTATACGCTCGACGGCTCGAATCCTGCCGAGGGTATCCCTTATACGCATGCGTTCGAGATTGGCACCGGCGAAGTGCGGCTGTGCTGTCACGCAGAACACGAAGGGATCGTCGCGCGTCACGACTTCACAATCCCACCCGCGCAAGGCAGCGCCGGCGCATTTCCCTCGGACAAGCCAGTGGCCTTGAGGAAGCGGATCGATCGCAATGACACAGCAAGTTCATTTGCGCTTCTGTCCAAGGCTGCTGCCGCGCACGCGACACTAGCAGGAGGGGTGGCCGTTACAGTTGGGGCAGGGGCTCACAACGCCACTCTTCGTTTTGGCAGCGAGGTGACCGTGGAGCCGGCAAAGCTCGAGGCCGTGGTCGCTGCCTTGCGCGAGGCTCTGGGCGAACGCACCGCCGAAGTGCAGCTTGGTACCAAAATACTCCGTTTCGAGGCTGGACGTGACCTGACGCATCTTGCGACAGAGCTCGGAATCAACGTCAGCGATCAAGAAGTGGAACTATGAGTCGCGAGCGAACCACGACCGGATTCGGTTGTCCCAACGAAGTGGACCCACACTACGTGTCTGTCGTCATTCCTCGTTCGAGAACGGAACCGGTGAGCGTCGTGGAGCACTTCGGCCTTCGGGCGACGGTCGACAGAGACCCAGACGAGGTCGAGCGTGTCGTATTGCGTCGCGAATATTGGACCGGCATTTCTGACGAGCTTCGGCGTGTATTCAATGAGCGACTCAAGGTGCAGGGGCTCGCGACGAGTCGCTGGATCATCGGTGAAAACCGCGTCGAGCGCTTGTTGGGCAAGGAGCTGTGTGTGCTCGCCTGGGCGATCGAGCGAGCCTCGGTCGAGACGATTCCAATTGCGATTGCGAACTGGAGTGGGCTGCGTCCGGAAGAACGCTGGTGGCTGTTCACCATGGCAGCCGCGGCTTCGGGTTACGCCGGAGATCATCAACTCGGCTGGCGCAAGGCATTGCGGTACGCGTTGACCGAAAATCCGGTAGTCGCCGCAGCGTCGCGCAACCGCAAGAAGACGCGGCCCCGAAAGACCGGCTTGAATCTCAATCTCTTCGACAACCGCTCATGAGGCTTCAAGAGGGACTCGCATCCGGAATACTCCGCGATACACCTTCGCTGATCGAGCGGGTATTTCCGGCTCAGCAGGTTTCGATCGAGGCGCAAGCGGAGCGAAAGTCCGGAGCAGGTCAGACGCTGACGGCGTTGGGTAGCTACTGGAAGGGGCGTAAGCCGCTGGTGCTGGTCCGAGCGTGCATCCTCGGCACACTCCTGCCAGCCACTGAAGATCCGGAAATGGACCTCGAGATTTTCGAGTTGCTGATGGCGATGGACGACAACGCTTTTACGCGGCGAATGAAGAGCATCAGCAAGGAGGACGTGCAGAGGTGGGGCGGTCCGCTGGTGGCCGATATCTTGGATGAGCAAGGAGCGTGGAAAGTCAGCGGCGGCGAAAAACAGCGATTGCTCGGCGAGATCCTCGCAAAAATGCCGTATGGCGAACGTCTCAATCGTCGCAGCCGGCGGCCAGAGGAGCTGCCAGAATCTGCCTACGACCCGATCTGGGGCCGAGTGAACGCCCATCTGGGCACCACGGCGCGCTCGCATTCGGAATTGGTCGAACAATTGGGCATCGCGCGTTTTGGTAGAAGACCCCGGCTTGCCGACACGTTTTGTGGTGGTGGCGCGATTCCGTTCGAGGCCGCGCGACTCGGCTGCGATGTCTATGCTTCGGACTTGAATCCGATCGCTTGCATGCTGACATGGGGTGCGCTGAACGTCATCGGTGCAGATGACGAAACGCGCGCGGAAATATCGCGCGCGCAAAGCGATGTCGTTCGCGACCTCGACCAAGAGATCATCCAGACGGGCATTGAAACCTCCGCCGATGGGAGCCGCGCCAAGGCTTACCTATATTGCCTCGAGGCGATTTGTCCGGAGACCGGTTGGTCCGTCCCATTGGCCAGCTCTTGGGTGATCAGCAAGAACAAACGCTGCGTGGCCCGCCTGGTGCCGAATCAGCAGCAAAAACGGTTCGAAGTCGAGATCCGAGAGGGAGCGTCGGACGAGGAACTGGACGCGGCAAAGGCGGGTACGGTTCAGGATGGGCACTTGGTCTACGAGTTGGCCGGAGAGGTACATCGAACGTCGATCAAA
>DATHOI010000423.1:0-24602 GCA_035485095.1 Polyangiaceae bacterium
TCAAAACGTGCCGTATTACCGCGAGCTATTCAAGACTCACGGTTTCGACCCGCGCGCGGTGCGCTCGGCCAAAGATCTCGCCGGCCTTCCGCTCTTGACGCGTGAGATCGTGCGCGAACGCTACGACGATCTCGTTGACCCGAACTTTCGCGGGAAAAACTTCAAAAAAGGCACCAGCGGCTCGACTGGAAAGCCGCTCCGCTTCGAGTACTCGCGGGAGAGCGAACATTGGCGGCAAGCGGTCAAACTGCGCGGCTACGGTTGGGCAGGATATCGACCGGGTCGAAAGGCATTTTTCTATTGGGCCGCTGTTGCTGCCGGGCCGCCGAGCTTGAAGATCCGGCTCGACCGCGCGTTACGCCGCGAAACCTTCTTCGACTCGATGAAGCAAGACGAAGCGGCGCGCGTTGCCGCACTGGATATTCTGCGGCGCACGCGGCCGGAAGTCGTCATTTGCTACACGCAGTCCTGCGCGCAATTCGCTCGTTGGATCGTCGATCGCGGGCTGAGAGATTGGGACGATATCCCGGTGATTTGCGGCGCGGAAGGCGTGCTTTCTGCCGATCGCGCGAGCCTGTGCAAGGCATTCGGCCCCGGCATTTTCGAAACCTATGGCTCTCGCGAGACGATGCTGATGGCCGCCGAATGCCAAGCACACGCCGGCATGCACTTGTCGGAAGAGAACATCCTACTGGAAGTGCTGCGGAATGGTCGGGCGCTCGGGCCCGGCGAATCGGGCGATGTCGTCGTCACTGATCTCCACAACTATGGCATGCCGATGATCCGTTACGTCAATGGCGACCTCGCGCTCTTGGCTTCGGATGGGCGGTGCCCTTGCGGGCGCGGGCTAGCGCGGCTCGAACGCGTCGAAGGCCGGCGCGCGGATACGCTCTTCGACAAAGCCGGCAATGCCGTGCCGGGTATCGTTTTTCACGTGCTTTTCAGCGACGCGCGGCGCGAGCTCGTGCGCCAATTTCAAGCCGTGCAACGGCGCAACGGCGAAGTCGTGCTCAAGATCGTGCGCGGGCGCGATTTCGCCGACGATGCCTTTCAAAGCGTGACCACGCGCTTCTCGGAGTACTTGCGCGGTTTGCCGTTCACCGTCGAGTTTCACGACGCGATCGCGCCGCACCAAGGCAGCGGCAAACTGCAGACCATCGTCGTCGAGAAACCAGCGAGTCGCTTCGAACAGGTCGGTTGAGAACCCGCTCGCGCGCCCGGTGGGCTGGACGGTCGCCTGCCGGCGTCGACTGCCCTGTTTCAATTCAGATTTGAAGTTTAAACTCAATGCCGTTCACTTAAGCGGCGAACCCTACGATATGTTGTGGGGGCAGCGTGAGCGATGGGGGCCATATTGTGGTCTCGGTCCTTAACCGAACGGCATTGAGTTTAAACTTAAACATCAGATCTCGCGAGCGCGAGCGCGAGCGCGACGGTGACTGAAACCGCATGTTGTGCGTTCAGCGAGACGCAGACTGGCGGCCGCTACCTGTGGCACTCGTGTTGTCCGGCGTGGCACGCGCCTTGTATGAAGAGATGTGCATGAAACCGAAGGAGCCGGAGCTCGTGGCGTTCGGCGTCAGTACTTGCACCGCGTCTGGTGGCGCGACCAACGCTGATGTGCCGAACAGCGACAGCCGCGACGAATCGTCTCGCGCAGCGACTAGCTCCGGAGCCTTTGATCCCTCATGCATCTCGTGGGCAGGCGCGACGCTCTGGTCGAGGCCGTTCGGCTCGGTCGTGGCGACTGATCACGGCGGCAATCCCCACGCTGCGGTGGACGCAGTAGACGCAATTGATTCGTGTGACAACGTGCTTCGGTCGGTGAACTCGCTTTCGTCGCTCGGTGGCGACGAACAGCCCTTCATCGCCGAGCTCTTACCTTGAAGGCCGAGCCATGTGCGGAATCGTCGGTTACCTTGGGACGCGGCAAGCAAGCCCCATTTTGCTCGATTGCTTGGAGCGCTTGGAATATCGCGGCTACGACAGCGCGGGCGTCGGGTTGCTTTTGCCGGACGGCATCAACGTCACGCGCAGCGCCGGTCGGCTCGCAGGGCTGGCCGAAAAACTCAGCCGCATGAATGGGCACGCCTCGGCTGCACGCGTCGGCATCGGCCACACGCGCTGGGCCACGCACGGCCGCCCGACGGAGCAGAACGCTCACCCGCACAGTAGCCCGGACGGCAAGATCGTGGTGGTACACAATGGCATTTTCGAGAATTTCCGTGAGCTGCGCGCGGAGCTCGTGGCGCACGGCGTCGCGCCGACATCGCAGACGGACACCGAATGCTTCCCGCTTTTGATGCACGTGCTGATGGGGCATGGCATTGGCTTCGAAGAAGCATTTCGGCTCGCGGTCAAGCGCATGGAAGGCAAATACGCGCTCGCGTGCCTGCACGCCGATCATCCGGACAAGATCCTGCTCGCGCGCTCGGGTCCGACTTTGGTCGTCGGCATGGGTGATGGCGAATACTTCATCGCCTCCGACGTAGCTCCACTCTTGCCACACACGAGGAAAATCGCGTTCTTGGAAGACGGAGACGTAGCCGAGCTGACGCGCGCTGGGCTCGAGGTCTTCGATCGCGATGAGCACAGCGTCGAGCGTCAAACCTTGCACATCGATTGGGAATCCGGCGCGGCGGAGCTCAACGGCTATGACCATTTCATGCGCAAGGAGATTTTCGAACAGCCGACGATGCTCGCGCGTACGGTCGAAGCCTACCTTCGGGGGGACGAGATCGCCCTCGATCAACCCCTTTTGGAAGATGCTTGGACGAGCGTCGAGCGTATCGCCATCATCGCCTGCGGCACGTCTTGGCACGCGGGTTTGGTAGGAAAATTCTTAATCGAGCAGCTTGCGCAAGTGCCAGTCGATGTCGACTATGCTTCCGAGTATCGCTATCGCTCGCCCGTGATCTCAGCGAATACGCTGGCTATTGCGATCACGCAAAGCGGTGAGACTGCCGACACGATCGCTGCACTGCGCGAGGCCCGCGGACAGGGCGCGCGCACGCTCGCGATTTGTAACGTGGTCGGCTCGCAAATCACGCGTGCAGCCGAGGGCTCTTTAATCACGCACGCTGGTCCGGAAATTGGCGTGGCTTCGACGAAAGCGTTTACGACGCAGCTTGCTGTGCTGAGCTTGCTGGCACTCCACATCGGCTCGCGGCGTGGCACGCTCGACCCGAGCATGAAGGCCGAGATGGTGCGCGGTCTGCGCGCTCTGCCCGCGCAAATCGAGGGCATTCGCGGGCTAGAGGCCAAAATCGAAAGCCTGGCGCAGCGCTATTACAGAGCGCGAAATGCGCTCTACCTCGGCCGCGGAATGCTCTATCCAATCGCGCTCGAAGGCGCGCTGAAGCTGAAAGAAATCTCGTACGTCCACGCTGAAGGCTATCCCGCCGGCGAGCTCAAGCACGGCCCGATCGCTCTGATCGACAATCAAATTCCGGTCGTCGCCTTGATGCCGGACGATCGCAATCGCGAGCGCACGCTGAGCAATCTGCAGGAAGCCGCCGCGCGCGACGGCAAGATCATCGCCCTCGTGAGTGAAGGGGACCGCGCCCTAGACGACATCGCAGAAGCGGTGATCGAGCTGCCGTTGACTCATCCGAGCCTGGCGCCCATCTTGTACTCGGTGCCGCTACAGCTCTTTGCGTATCACATCGGCGTATTGCGCGGTTGTGACGTGGACCGCCCGCGCAATCTCGCAAAATCAGTCACGGTCGAATAGGCAGAAGCCTCTTTCCGGGGCTTTGGGCGGCGTGTGGCGAACGGCAAGAGCGGCGCCGGATCACCGATCGCCGCGTGCACTCACCAAGTAACGGCTTGCGAGCCGCGGGCGAAGCGCCAGAGCCCGACGAGCGCTGCGACGTTCAAGACCACGAACGTGCGGGCGAGCGAGCCCAGGCGCCCGGCGCGCGCACCGAACGCGGCGAGCGCATAGAACAGCAGTTGGCCGAGTGCGAGCGTGCGCCAAAACAAAAGCGCGGACGGCGATGCGGAGGCCGCACTTGCGAGCGCGAGCGAGGTAGCGAAGAGAAGCAGAAGCGCCCACGGACAGACCAGCCGCAGCAGTTTGTGCGAGACCATCTGGAACCAAACCGGGTTTCGTCCAGGCACCAGCAACCACGGCATCAACGCAACGAGTTGGTAGTTGCCGGCGAGCGTGCGCACTTTGCGCCCAAATTCGCGGTTGTCGTCGTAGGCTTCGTCATAGGCTTCGGCTTCGCTCGAGAAGATGACGCGTTTTTTGCGGCGCGCGATACTGAGCGGGACGAACATGTCGTCGAGTAGCACGTCGCTCGGAAGCTCGGCGAAATCCTCGCGCCGAACCGCGTATAGACTGCCACTCACTCCGACCATGCTGCCCAGACGAGCTTCGGCTGCGCGGATGAATTTTTCGTACCGCCAATAGGCGCTCGGCCCGGTGTTGCCCTGCAAAACCAGACTGCCGGAGACGCAACCCACACGAGGATCGGACAAGAGCCGCAACAGCGAACGCGCGGCAGCGGGCGCAATCGGTTGGCGCACGTCGGTCATGAGCAAGACTTCGCCTTTGGCTTCGGCACGCAAGCGATTCAGCGCGGCCGGCTTGCCACGCCGGACCGGGTCCGAAAATACGCGGACGCGCTGATCTCGGGCTGCAAGTTCGCGCGCGACCGCCTCGGTGTCATCACTGGATCCATCCGAATACAGGAGGACCTCGATTTTCTCGCGCGGGTAGGCGAGTGCGTCGAGGCTCGCGAATTTGCTAGCCAGGTGCTTGGCACCGTTGTGCACCGCCATGCACACGCTGATCCTCGGCTCGAAGTCGTCGCGACCGCTGGTCGAGCGGGGAGCGAGGCGCGCCCACAACGTGACCAGTAGCGGGTAGCCCGCGTACGTGTACAAGATCACGAGCAACGCCGACAAGCCGAGCGCTGTCACTCGCCGGCACTCCTGACGATGTCGCGCGTTTCGAGGGAGCGCGCTCGAGACCGCGCGCGCTCGGCGAGCAACCGCTCGTACAGCGCTTGGTACTCTTGCGCCATCCGCTGCATGGTGTGACGCTCGAGCACCGCGTGCCGCGCGACCTCCGCCACTTCGGCCGCGATTGCTGGTCGCGTCGAGAGAAAGGCGAGTTGTTCGGAGAGCGCCTTCTTGTCGCGCGGGGGCACGAGAAACCCCGTCACGCCATGCTCGACCAAATCCGGAACGCCACCGACGGACGTGCTGACGACGGGCAAGCGCATGGCCATCGCCTCGAGCAGCACGAGCGGCAAGCCTTCGCTCCGCGAGGTCAGCGCGAATACGTCGAACGCCGCGAGCAGATTTTCTGCGTCAGCGCGAGCGCCGGTCATGTGCACGAATGCCGACTTCCACGTGGCAGCAACCCGCAAGTGCAGCGCTTCGCGTTCCGGCCCATCGCCCACGATGACGAGCTGACGCTGCGCCTCCAGGAGCGGGGTCATCGCGTCGATCAGCAGACTCTGGTCCTTTTCGGGGGACAGCCGGCCGACGGTGCCGACGACCCAAGCGCTCTCGGGGATGCCGAGCTCCTCACGCGCCCGTCGGCGAGCTTCCGGTCGAGGCGAAAAGCGAACCACGTCGATACCGTTTGCAATCACGTGTAGCCGGTCCGGTGCGCACTCTCGTTGCTCGAGCGCAATGTCGCCCAAAGCGGGTGTCACCGCGACGTACGCGTCAACCCAGCGCGACGCCATGCGCCGTAGCCAGGTTCGCCGGCCAATGTCGGGGTTTCTGCCGTGTTTGGTGTGGACGCTCGGAATTCGCAACAGCGCCGCGGCAGGCGCGCCGTAGATCAGCGCGTGCGGATTGTGGCTGTGTAAAATGTCGACTCGCGCTTTCGACAAGCGCCGCGCGAGCCGGAAGGGCAGGGATGGATCGAAGCCTCGACCTTTCGACACCGCGTCGGTCTCGACGCCTACCGATCGGAAAGCGTCCACCATTCGGCCTTGAGGCGGCGGTGCGAGTGATATCGCGAGCACGCGGTGGCCGGCCCGTCGCTGCAGCGTCGCCAGATCGAGCGCGACGCGCTCTTGGCCGCCCATTTGGAACGACGATAGGACGTGAACGATAGTGAGCGCGCTCATCGGCCGACTCCGCGCAGCATGACCCAAGGTGTTTTGACGATGACCGAGAGCTCGGTACGGAGGTACGTGTCGAAACGTTCGAGCGCGGCGACGTAGGCGAGGTCGAGCAAAAGTTTCGTGCGCATGTCATCGGCCAGCGCTCCGCGCGCGAGTTCGAAGCCAAACGGGTTCGTCAGTGAATCCTCGTGTGCTGCGAGGAACCCACCTTCGGGGGCTCGGCCGGAATAGGTAAGGGAGACTTGCGCGAGCCCGGTGATGCCCGGTTTGCAATCGCGCATGCGCTCCTCGAAAAACGGGATCGCCAGCGCCAGATTTTCCAGCAGCTCCGGCCGCTCCGGCCGTGGGCCGACCAGGCTCATTTCGCCCACGAATACGTTCCAGAGCTGAGGCAGCTCGTCGAGCCGAGTCTTGCGTAGGAAGCGGCCAACGCGCGTGATCCTGGGATCATTTTCCTCTGCTAGAACGGCGCCCGTACGCGCTTCCGCGTCCAAGCGCATGGTGCGAAATTTCAGCATCTCGAAGGTCTCGAACGCGTGCCGGGACGTACCTTGGGAGGCCCGTAGCGTGGCCGCACGCCGCTGCCGGTAGAAGAGCGGGCCCGGCGAATCCAGACAGATTGCGAGCGCGAGGAACGGAAAGATCAGCCCCAACGCGACGAGCCCGACGAAGGCCGCCAGTAGATCGATGCCGCGCTTTGCGACGCGAACCGACACTGGAATGGTCGTCGACGCGGACAGCGTCCCCGAGAAGATCTGGTACCATGGCGGGGCCGCAGGGGCGGACGACATGGACATGATCAAGCTCTCCGTTCCTGGCTCGCTGCTGTTTCGCGATGTGGTGTTACGCGTCACGGCTTCTGCTTGTCGGCTGATGCGTTCCATGGCTGTCGCGAAGCAAGAAATAAGCCGCGAGGAACATGAGTTCGATGACAAAGTCGTGTCTGCGATCGGCGAGGCATTCAACAACGTGGCGATTCACGCCTACCGTGGTAACGCCGCCGGCAGGGTCGACATCGAATTCGAATTCGAATTCGATAGCGCGGCGCTCACGGTCCGCCTGCTCGATACCGGTGAGCCATTCGATCCCGGAGACGGGCGCCCACTCGACATGAACGAGCTCCACGAATCGGGGATGGGCCTGTATATCGTTCGCGAATGCATGGACGGCATGAGCTATCGCCGCGGCAATCCGCCGACGACACCGAACGTGCTCACGCTGACCAAGCATGTGGCGAAAACGCGCGCTTAGCGGGGGCGGCTCAGGCGCGCGCTTGCTCGACAGCCGCGCGAAAGACGTCGGCAAACTGGCGTGCTTGGACGCGGCGGTCGAAGCGCTCGATGTCGATCGCGGGCTGCGCCACTGGCGAGCCGTCGCGAAATTCGCGCAGCATGCGGCTGAGCGCTCGGGCGATCGCGTCGGCGTCGCGCGGTGCGATCACTTCGCCGACGCGGTGGCGGCGCACGAGCTTGGCCAGCGCTCCTTCGGGCGTGAGCGCTAGGCAAGGCCGACCGAGTTGCATGATCTCGAAAATTTTTGCCGGATAAATGCGCTCGACACCACTGACATCATCGAGGAGGCACAATACCGCGTGGCTCGCTGCCAGCTCCTCGACGGCGCGCGAGTGCTCGAGGTAGCCGAGCCGGCATATGCCAAGCGCCTCGCTACCGTCGAAATAGTGAGCTTCAGTGTCGACGATGCGACCGATGAACCGGATTTCGAGCAGCTTTGCGAGCTCGGGCTCACGCTCGTGTAGCAGGCGCACGCCGCGGACAAGGCCGTGAGCGCTGGTCAGCCGAAAGACCGTGCCCGCATAGGTCAAAACGAAGCGACCGCTCGGTGGCGACGGCAGCTCGGTATGAAAATCCTCTGGGTCGTAGCCATTCGGAATCGCGACGACGCGCGCCGGATCCAGAAAGGGGAATCGCTCGAGCAGCGCGCTGCGAAATTCTTCGGTCGCGGTGGTGACGGCGTGAGCGCGCCGCAGTACCGCGCGCTCGAGCAATGCGCTGACTCGCGCCGAGCCCGACATCTCGAACGCGCTCGACGTGGTCGACCATTCGTCGCGATAGTCCAAGACAATCGCCGTCGTTCGCCGGAGGCCAGCGAGCGCCGTCAGCAGAAACTGCGAAAACGGCGGACCGCTGATGAAGACGACATCATCCGCTGTTTGCGAGCGCAGCCGTCGGCGCAGCGCGCTCTGCGCTGCGGGCAACCACAAGACCTGCGGGTCGGGCACGAGCAGCCGGCGTCCGAGCCGGACCGCGCTGCGCTTGGCGCGCGACACGAGCGACGCAGAGGCGTTCGCATGGGCTCGCCAGGCGAGTTTTTTTGCGCCGTAAGCCGGCTCGAGCGTGCGCACGCGCACGACCTCGGTTCCGGGCGGCACGTCTCGTTCGAGCGAAGCGTCTTTGAGCGGCACCGAAGGATCGCTCGCGGTGAGCACCGACGGTGTCACGCCTTCGCGCGGCAGGTATTTCACCAGCTTGAGGACACGCTGGACGCCGGCTCCGCCGACTGGAGGAAATGCGTAAGACACGATCAACGCGCGCAGGGTCACGGCTTTGCCCCGCACTGCGTGAGCTTCAAGCGCACGAATCCGCCACGCCCGGCGACGAGACCCGCAGTGCCGTCGGCTGGCGCGAGCCGAAGCGTGCAGCTCGAGTCCGTGGTCACGCTGTAGTGCTTTCCCGGCACGAGCCCCGCAATCACGACGATATCGAGCGGCGCGGCGAGCGGAACATGCCCGTCGCCGCTCGGGTCCGAGAATAATACGGCAATCCCACTGTTTTCTAGGCGCCCCAGCGCGCCGCGAAAGCCAGCGCCGGCCAGGCGTTGCCAAGACGGAGGTTGTGCCGCGGCTGGGCCCGCGGTGATGAAGTGCAAGAAACTTCGCTCGCGTTTGCCCGTCGGGCTGGGGACCTCGAGTCGCCACATTGGGCCCCAAGGCTGGTCCAAGCGATGCGAATCGTCCGCGGAAGGCGTCGGTTCGCGTAGCGCAACGGCGGGCGCTTCGCGCGGTTCGATCGTGCGCACATCGACACGCGACGAGCCAATCTGCGCGCTCGCGAGATCGCCGCTGAGGCTCGGATTCTGCGTGAGATGAACGGCCCAGGTCGCGCCGATGTCGGCGCGCTCGAGCTCGATTTGGTCGTCGATCACCAGCAGCGATGGGCGCACGTAGACGAAGCTGCGCGTCGCGCGGTCGACCGAGCGCTTACGGCAGCCGTCGCGCGCGCAGGAGGGCGCGTACGCCTCGCCGATTTCGCCGACTGCGACCGCGACGGTGCCGTCGTCGTCGAACTCGCTCGTCTTGACTTTGGTTCCCCACACGCCTTGGTTGGGCGCGTAGTTCAAGACCTTGCCGCCGTCGTCGATGAGCAACGTGTTGTGGTTGATCGTGGCCGAGCCTTCGGAGCCACCGCCATCGACGAGTAGACCATCCGAACCGCGAAATAGCTCGAAATGTCCTTGATCAGCGTCCTGGTGATCTTCGGCGAGCCGCGGGCCTGCTTGAAACGAGGCCCACACTGCTGCGCGCGACCAATCGCTGCGCGCGAAGGTCAAGCCTTGCCCTGGGATGAACAAGCTCGTGGCGTCAGCGCGTGGGGAATGCTCGGGCGCGCCAGGCCGCTCGGCGAGGAGCTGCACCCAAACCTGCTCACGCCTCAGCGGCGGCAGCGCATGCGTGACGAGCCAGCGCGCTTCGGCGGCGCGTGCGTCATCGACGCCGTCGAGCGCGATGCTCAGCGCGGACATGGCGAGCGCGGAAGGGCGCGCCGGGTGTTCGCCCCAGGTGCCACCGTCATAGACCGTTCGTTCGTCGGGCAGGAGCGCGTGGGCGTGCTGTGTGACCGTTTGGCCGAACCATGGCAACTTGCTCGCCACGTTGATGCCCGCGCCGGTGCGCCAGGCCTGCGCGACGAGTGCGATCTCGAGCGCGCTGTATTCGCCGTATTGCCAGCCTTCGGGCCAGCCACCGCCGCGAAGCTCGTCATTGAGCTCCGGGATCGCGTTCTTCGACAGCTCGCTCAGCGCAGCGTTCATCCAGGCGTTTGCTTGCGCGTCATCGCCCGCCACGGCCAAACCAGCGAAGGTGAGTGTGCTCAAATAGCCCCAGTAATAGTTGGCTAGCGGGTGATCGCGGAGATAGCCCTCTTTGCCGTACCAATCGAGCCATTGACCGAGGCGCGTGCGCACCCGCGCGCGCAGCGCGGCGTCCATCCCAGGCGCGCCGCGCAGCCAATCGTAGGCGAGCGCGGAATAGGCGCCGAAGGTGCGCATGCCGTAGCCCGAGTCGTAGTGCACGACGTTTTCGCCTCCTTGTTGGTCTCCAATGTTGAAGCGATCGTCGAGCAGCGCGTTCAAATAGCGAGTGGCGCCGTCGGCGTAGCGGGCATCGCCGGTCGCGTGCCAGAGCAGGGCCAAGCTCGCCAGTGAGTCCGCCCATTCGAAGCCCTGGTAGCCGGACGCGATCGGTTTGGTTAGCGCTTCGTCGGCACGCGCCAGCGTGTCGACGAATGCAGGGGTCTTGCGCTGAGCGGAGTCTTTCAGCCGAGCTAGCGTGGCTTGATCCAGCACGATACGGGAGCGATCTGCCGCTGTCGGTGACAGCTCGAGCGTGGCCGGGCCGAGGGCGACTGGCGGCGAGCGAGGTTTCACCGACTCTTCCGGCGCGCCGCGGTGAAAACCGAGCCGACTGCAGCCGCCGAACATGAACGCGGACAGCAACATCGGGCTGGCTAGGATTGCGAGCCTGCGGACTGCGATCATGACAGTTTCCAGCGGGTGTAGAAGAAAACGAAGACGATGATCGCCATCGCCAGGCCGCTCACCAGCGCGAGATCGGCGAGGCGTAGGCGAACGCGAAATGTCGGGTCGTGGCGATGCACCGCGGAATACAGCGCTCCGGACAGCCCGACATAAATCCAAAGTACGTAGTGATAAGTAAACGAGAGGAAGAAGATGCCGACCGAGAGGCCGGCGAACGCAGCGAGCAGCGCCATGGCCCAAGCGTTTGCGAGCGGCATGCCAAGGCGCAAATATTCGGAGCTCGGCGCCGACATGTGGCGCAGCACCGCAAATGGAATCTTGGTCGAGAGATAGACAATGATGCCGAAGAGCAACATGCCCGGTAGTCCGAGCTCCGCGAGCGCGAGCAAATACGAGTTGTGAGCCGTCATGTAGTGGTGCTCGACGAATTGGCCGAGCCCCACGCCGACAATCGGGTGCTCGCGCCACATCGAGATTGCCTCCGACCAACAGCCGATGCGTTCGAGCGTCGAGCTGTCCGCTTCTTGACCGCTGCGCCCACCGAACATGAGCAACGGCGCGGCGAGCACGCCCGCGCCGAGCACGCCGCCGAGCCCGGCGCGCTTGCCGAAATAGGCCGCGAGCACCACCAGACACACGAGTTGGCCGCCGCGCGAAGCCGTCAGTACGGCACAGAGCAGCACCAGGACGAGCGTCAGCAATCCCAAGAAATTTCGGTGAAAACCGGTTTTTTTCAGCTGTCCGAAGGCGAACGCCAAGGGCAATCCCGCCCCACCGGCCAGCGCGAGCTCGTTCGGGTCTTGCAATACGCCCCGATAGCGCACGCGGCCGCGGCCGACCGAGGTCGTGCCGAGCAAGCCGATGTGCTCGCACATGTAATCTGCACCGGGTTCTGCATCACCGCCGTAGCAACTGCGCGGGGTGATGCAGGGTCGCCCGTCCGGCTTACCCGTTGCGGTGTCGCCTGGATTCGATTCGTCGACGATCACGCAGCCAGTCGGAGCGAAGCCCTGATGTGCGCCGACACCGCATACGAGCAGCACCATGGCGAGCACGACTCCGCTAACGATGTGCAGCGCACGGAAACTCTGCACCCCGTGCGCGATCAGCAAAAACAGCGCGACACAAATGCTCAATCCCAGAATGTGATCGAATGCCCCACCCGGCGCGCGGATCAAAACCGTAAGCGACGCCCAACACAAAAATAGCAAAACCCAGGGCAATTGCGGCGTGGAGAACAGGCGCGCGTTCTTGACGCGCAGGTCGAGCAAGATGCCAAACGCTGCCAGCGCGAAGAATGCATAGAGCCATGGCACGACGCGTAGGTGTTCGAAGAACTCCTGCGGTCGCGCATAAATAAAAATGATGAGTGCGATGATTCCGGGTATGGCGAGCATCGGAAAATGGATTAGGTATGATGATGGTGATGATCGGTCCTGCGTCGTGGCGTAGAATTGGGGTCGCAGTGATTTCCTTGATCGGGTGCGCGGGCGCGTGCGCCTCGCACGGCCCGAGCGCAGCCGCCGTTGCGCTGTACGCCGAGGCCGCGAGTGAAAATCCAATCGGCAAGCCGTACCTGATCGGAGTGGGGGACGTCGTGCGCCTGAGCGTGTGGAAATCCGAGGATCTGTCCACGGACGCGCTGGTTCGTCCCGACGGCACAATCACCATGCCTGTCGTCGGCGAGCTGCGCGCGGCGGGGCGTACCGCGGCCGAGTTGCAGCAAGAAGCCGCCGCGCGCGTGGCGACCATCGTGCGCGATTCGACGGTCACGGTTTCGGTGACCGAGGTCAATAGCTACCGCTTCACCGTTGCAGGCAGCGTCGAGCGTCCGGGGCTCTACACGTCGCGCTCGTACGTGAACGTCGCGCAAGCGCTGGCGCTCGCGGGCGGGCCCAATCGCTATGCTTCGACGGACCACATCGTGCTCGTGCGCACTTCCGGCAATCGCGGCGAGCGGCGCATCCCCATCAACTACGATGACATCTTGTCGGGTCGCGACCCGGAGCAAAATATCGTGCTCTTGCCGGGCGACTCGCTGCAGGTTCCCTGACCCGTGCCGCTCGTTCGAGACACCGTTCGCGGCGCGCTGTGGACCATTGCTTCGGGCATGGGCTCGCGCGCGGTCGGCCTGGTCGGTACGCTGGTCATCACGCGCTTCATCGATCCCGCCGACTACGGGGAAGTGACTGTCGCAGCCGTGCTGGTGATGACGGCAAATCAATTTTCGACGATTGGTTTCGGTCAATACCTCGTGGCAAAACCCGATGCGCCACGTCGCATCGCGTTTCACGCCACCGCCTACCACTTCTTGCTCGGTGCGCTCGCGCTCGCAGCGCTCTTGCTCTGCGGCAACCGGCTCGGGCCCGCGCTCGACGCACCGAGGATGGCGCGTTTTCTGCCCGGGCTTGCGTTGAGCGCGCTGCTCGACCGCGCCGCGTTCGTGCCCGAGCGCATCCTCGTGCGTGATTTGCGCTTCGCTCCCGTGAGCGTGATGCGCACGGCCGGTGATCTCGCGCACAGCGCGGTCAGCGTGACGCTCGCTGCGCTCGGCTGGGGAGCAGCCGCGATCGTGATGGGCAACGTCGCGCGCTCGGGCATTCGTCTGATCGTGCTCGTGGCCAGCGTCGAGCGTAGGGATTGGCTCGAACCCTGCCGCCTCGCCTGGCAAGAAACGCGTGAGCTGCTCGCGTTCGGCGTGCCCATGGCGCTCGGCGCGGCCTGTGGGTTCGCCGTGCGCCGCTGGGACAACTTGCTCGTGTCCCACTACTTCGGCCCCGGCCCGACTGGCATGTACAACCTGGCCTACAACTTGGCGGACGTGCCCGCGATTCAGGTCGGTGAACAAATCGGGGACGTGCTCTTGCCCTCCTTCGCGCGCCTCGAAGTCGAGCGGCGTCCGGCGGCGCTCGTGCGTTCGATGGCTTTGCTCGCGTTGGTCGTGTTCCCGCTGGCGGTCGGGCTGGGCGCGGTCGCGCCTACACTCGTCGCCGCCATCTTCGACGCGCGCTGGCGACCGATCGGGCCGATGCTCGTATTGCTTTCGGCTCTGTCCGTCGCGCGCCCCGTAGGCTGGACGGTCGCTTCGTACCTCCAGGCCAGGCAATTGCCGCGTCACATCTTTTGGCTCGAAGCGTTGAAGCTCTTCTTGCTCGTGGCCAGCATCGTCACGTTCGGCCGCAAAAGCCCGCTCTGGACGTGCGCGGCGGTCGGGCTCGCGTTTGGGCTGCACGCGCTCGCTTCGCTCTGGGTCGTGCGCCAGCAAGATCAGGTGTCGCTGCGGCGCTCGCTCGGCGGCATGGCTCCGGCATTGCTCGCGTGTTTGGTCATGGTCGCGGCGGTGCTCGGCGCGCGCGCACTCGTGGCGCAACTCGGCCCCGTGCGCCCTGTCGTGGCCTTGGCCTGTGAAGTGGTCAGTGGAGCGCTGGCATATGCCGCAGCGGCGTTCGTCTTCGCGCGCGGACCGAGCGTCGATCTCGTCGCCCGGTTGCGCGATGCGCTGCGCTCGCATCCGCTGCCGGGCTGACATGCTCACGCTGTCAAAGCGCACAACGGAATCCCAAGGCGGCTCCTGTGTCCGTTAAATCGTACCAGTCGCGCTTCGACGTACGTTGCCAGGTCGGGTCGCTCTTGAAGCCACCGCCGCGGCCGCCGTAACGCGTGCCGCTCGCGGGACCCTGCGGATCCTGCATCGGCGAGCTCGCGTAGTAGGTTGCGTCGTACCAATCGGAGACCATCTCGACCATGTTGCCGGCCATATCGAGAGCGCCGTATGGGCTCGCCCCCGCCATCAGGCTACCGACGGGTTGAGCCACGTTGCCGCAGCCCGCCATGTTCGTGAGCGTGCAATCGGGAGCGGTGTTGCCCCATGGGTATATGCGGCCGTCAGTGCCTCGCGCGGCTTTTTCCCATTCGGCTTCAGTCGGCAAGCGGGCGCCGGCCCACGCGCAATAAGCCTTCGCGTCGCTTTGCAAAAGGCAGCTCGCCGGATAGGTGGTTTGCGAGCAGTCCCACGCGCATGAAGGCGGGTTGCAAGCTCCAGCGCTGACGCACGCTGCGTATTGCTCTTGCGTCACTTCGGTGCGGTCGATCTGGAAGTCGCTCAGTGTGACGGTGTGCTCCGGCTTCTCGTCGTCCAGACACTCGGTATCGACCGCGCTGTTGCAGCCCATCATGAAATCGCCTGCCGGAACGTCGACCATGTCGCCGGGCATGGCTGTGCTCGGGCACGCGAACCCGCCGTCCGCGCTGGCGCCCGTACCTGCGGTGCTGGCATCCATGTCGCTCGAACCACCGCCGCCTCCGTTACTGAGCGCGTCCGTGCTCGAAGTGCCAGCATTCGACGTGCCAGCACCCGAATTCGCAGTAGCTTTCGATGTCCCGCCTGAACCGCAACCGATGACCGCGAGTGTCAGCGCGCACGAGCTCCCAATCGAAATCAAGCTACGCATTTTCATTTGGGGTCAAGGCAACGCAAGCCACGTGCCATCCGTGGTCGCGTCGACCGTGGTGCAATACCGACTCGATTGGGCAGACTATGAAGACGAGTCGTTCGCGAACCAGCTTCGAACGTCCCCTGCCGCGCAAGCGCATGCGGGTCGCGCGGCGGAAATGGTTGCATGTGGCAGCCTGCCGCGCCCCGGGTGCGCAGCTTTGCCCGCTCCGTTTCGAACTCGTAACGCTCTCCAGTCATGGCACGCGGCGTGCAGCGTCAGGCGCGTGCATTTCTCCGCGAATCCCTTACGTCCCAGTTTGCCGCCAGCGGGCCCGAAGTTTCAGCTCGGCGCTTTTCAACTGCTCGCGGACTGTCGTTTCGCAGGCGGGCGCGTCGGAGGTGACTTTTATGCGTTCGAGCAACGCGACGCAAAACGCCTCGTCTTGGTGGTAGGCGACGCATGCGGTCGAGATTCCGAGGCCGCCAAGCTGTTGCCGAGCGTCTTTTCGCGGCTGGAAGATCTGTGGCACGCGACCAACCGCCCGGCGCGACTGCTCGAGGAGCTCAATCGAAGGATCGTGGCGGAGATGCCGAGCGATCGCTTTGTCACCGGCGCGGTCTATGAGTTCGACGCCGTCGCCGGTACGTTGAGGATCGCGAACGCGGGGCACGTGCCCGCGATCCTGCGCAGCGCGCGCGGCGGAGTGAGCGTGATCGGCGAGGCCTCCGGACCGCCTTTGGGCGTTTTCGGTGACTGCGTCTATCAGGACAAGCGCTACCGTATCCGCAAGGACGACGTAGTCGTCTTTATGACGGATGGGGTTTTGGAGAGCGTCGAGACCGACTTGGCGAAGATGCCGACGCTGCTCGCACTAGTTGCAGAAGCTCCCGCGGGCAGCCCCGGCATACATCGTTTTCTGCTGGAAAACGTGGAAGATCAGGCGCGTTACCGCCAGCCGGACGACAGGACGCTGCTCAGTCTGCAGGTGCTCGCGTCCGGCGCGGCCACACCGAGCATCGATTTGGAGCGGGTAATCTGACGATGCGCGTCCTGATCGTAACGAAGATCTTCCCGAACCAGGCGGAGCCGCTGTCTTCGCCGTTCAACCGCCGGCAGTTCGCCGCGCTCGCGCGCTTGTGTGATGTCGAGGTGCTGGCGACGATCCCGTGGTTTCCCGGCGCCACTGCGTTTCGCCGCTGGTCGAGCGTGGCGCATCTGTCGAGCGTGCCCGAAAGCGAGTCGATCGACGGCCTGCGCGTGAAGCATCCGCGCTACGTGTTTCTGCCAAAGATCGGGCACGGCGTGGCAGGTCCGCTGTACGCCGCATCGCTCGCGCCGATGGCCTTGAGCTACGCGGGTCGTATCGACGCAGTGCTCGGCTCTTGGGCATACCCGGATGGCTTTGCGGCGGTGGTGCTGGCACAAATGCTGGGCGTGCCCGCAGTGATCAAGCTGCACGGCTCGGACATGAACGTGGTGGCTAAGTGGCCTGGCCCACGACGCTGTTTGCGCTGGGCCCTCCCTCGTGCCGAACGCGTGGTCGCGGTCAGCGGCGCGCTCGTCGGGGCCGCGGTGCAGCTCGGCGTACCGCGCGAACGCATCGATCTAGTGCCGAACGGCATCGATCGCACCAAATTCAAGCCGCGTGATCGCCAGCAAGCCCGCCGCGAGCTCGGGCTTCCTTTGCAGGGCCCGCTGCTGCTCTACGTCGGACACGTGACGCAGGCGAAAGGTGCCTTCGACTTGGTGCGTGCCTTTGCGGCCGCGCGGTCACGCTTACCGGCGAGCGCGCGCCTGGTCCTGGTCGGCGACGGCGCGGAGCTCGAGGCGTGCAAAAAGCTCGGGCGAGAGCTGAGCGACGCCATCTCGTTCGTCGGTGCGGAGCGACACGAGCGCATTCCGACTTGGCTCGCCGCCTGCGACGCCTTGGCGTTGCCGAGCTGGAACGAAGGCATGCCAAACGTCGTGCTGGAGGCGCTCGCGAGTGGGCGGCGCGTCGTCGCCACGCGCGTCGGAGGTATCCCCGAAGTGGTCACTGACGAGCTCGGCGTTCTGGTTCCGGTACGCGACCTCGGCGCGCTCGAGCTGGCGCTCGGGAGCGTGCTCACGCAGAGCTACGACCCGCAAGCGATCTCCCGCGCCTTGAAACGGCCCGACTGGGACGGTAGCGCGCGCCTGCTGCACGAAAGCCTGCTCTCTGCGTTACAGCGCCGAGCAAGCCGAGAGGCGGCGTGACGTGGGCGCCATCGCGGAAGCGCGCAGCGCTCTCGGTGTGCTGGAGCCGGAGCTCAGAGCTGGCAGCCGCCGCAGTGTGCGCGCATTGGCGCAAGCCATCTTGCCGGCTTCGCTCGTCGTCTGGCGCGGACCGGAAGCTCAACGCCTGCCGCGTCGGGCCTCCGGGCGAGTGGCATTGACGTTCGACGACGGACCGATGCCGCTCACGCCGGACTACCTCGCGGTGCTGAACGAGCTAGGCGTGCGCGCGACGTTCTTCGTCGTCGGCCAAGCGTGCGCGCGATATCCGGAGTTGGTCCGGGAAATTGCCGCGCAGGGTCACGAGCTCGCAGGTCACGGCTACACTCACCGGCGTTTTACGGAGTTGTCTCGCGCCGAGCTGAGCGCGGAGCTCGACAGCACTCGCTCGCTGCTTCCGGCGAAGCCAAACAGCAAGCCGATGGTGCGACCACCGCACGGCTCGGTGTCGATGCGCTCGATGCTGACCTGCATGCAGAAGGGGTTTACGACCGTGCTTTGGTCGTTCAACTCGAACGATTGGTGTAACAAAGAGAGCGCGCTGATCGAACGCACGTTCAACGAGCAGCCGGTGCGCGCTGGCGAGATCGTGCTCTTACACGAAGGGCAGAGCTGGACGGTCAATGCGCTCCCGGCAATCGTCGCTCAGCTCCGGAAGGCGGGCCATGAATTGGTCACGGTGGGTGAGCTGCTTGGCTAGCGCAGCGGTTGCGGTTTCCGCCTGTCGAGCGTCGCCGAGTGTGCAGGTGCTCGGCGAATCGACGCGTCTGAAACGAGGCGAGTCCTCGCCGCAGGTATCCGCCATCTTCGATGGCAAAGTCGTGCATCTACGCGGCGCGCGCGGCGAAACTCTGGGGTTACAATTCCGTAGCAGCGACGGGCGAGAGCGCGCGGTTCGCCTCGAGCTGCCGGGTGAAGCAGCCGAAGTGAGTGGCTTTTCCGTGCGCTTCCTCGACGTCACGGAACCGTCGACCGAGATGTACGGCCCCAGCCGCGGCAAAGGTTGGTATCCCGACGTGCTCGTTCCGGCCGCGGGCGCCATCGACACGCGCGACTTGGCCTACTTCGATATCGCGATTCCGAGCGCCGCGAAGCCCGGCCAATATCGCGGCGCATTGTCGAGCTCCGGGCTCACCATTCCCGTCTTGCTCGACGTGAGCCCGGCGCGGATTGACCTGCGACGCGATCCGCTGGTTTGGGTCTTTTACTTGCCGAGTGATATCGCACGCGCCGCGGGCTTGCCCGACGTCGATAGTCCCGAGTTGCTCGAACGCGAGAGCGCATATCAGGAGCTCTTTCGCGCGCACGGCGCGTTCCTCGCGGCCGATCTCGAACCGGACCGATTTCCGGCGCGAAGGCGCTTCATGCACGACGTGAAATTTTGGCCGGTCGGGATTGATACCTCGAGCGACGACACGATCGCCCGTGACATACGGGCGTGGCTCGAGCTCTTTCGCGGTAGCGGCGTCACCCCCTTCGCGATCCCCGTGGATGAGCCCAAGAGTTTGGCCGAGAAGCAGCGCGCGAGGCACATCGCTGAAGTGATTGCTCGCGCCGGTGGCGGCCGCCCGAGCTTCTTGCGCGGCGTCACTGACGTCGCCGAGCAAAGCTACGGCGACGCGATGGACGTTTTTCTGTCGCCTGCCAACTTCGCCGAGACAGCGCACGAAAGAGAGCCGCGCGGCGAGCGCTTCTGGACCTACAACGGCCGCCCGCCCGCAGCGGGCAGCATGATCCTCGACACGGATGGCGTCGCGCTCCGAACCTGGGGTTGGATCGCCGAGCGCTACCAGGTGGATCTTTGGTACGCCTGGCAGGGCCTCTACTATACCGATCGCTACAATCACCGCGGCCTCACCGACGTGCTCCACGATCCAGTGACGTTCGACGAGCGTTCACGCGGTGGCGACGACTTCGGCAACGGCGACGGCGTCTTGGCGTACCCGGGCGCGCTGCCTTCGCTGCGGCTAAAATCGCTGAGGAGAGGGCTCGAGGACCGCCTGCTCCTGCGCGAGCTCGAAGCCTGCGGTGGAGCTGATACCGCAGCAGGCATCGTCCGCCGCATGGTGCCGCGCGCGCTGGGCGAAGCCAAGGGTGAGGCGAGCTGGTCCGTCGACGAGCCGGCGTGGGAACACGCGCGTCAAGAAGTGCTCGATGCCATTGAGGTAAGGTGCGATGAAACAGCCTTGGCTCGATGAAGAAATCGGCGTACGGAGCTCGCTGCGCCAAGCAGGGTTACTGCTCCGCGCTGGGCTTCGCCGCCGTTCGTTGGTGCTGTCGTTTACGGTGCTGCTCGCGCTGGTGTTCGGCGCTGCCGTCGCCTTCGCCAAACACGACTACGCGCCTCGCTTCGTCTTGCGCGTGAGCGAGACCGAGCGCGAACCGACGGGCTCAGCGCGGTTGACCGGACAGCTCAGCGAATACGTGCGCCAAGCGATCTTCACGAGCGAGCCCCTGTACGAGTTGATTCGCCGGCATGGCCTGTATCCGAAGTTGATGCAAAGAAACGCGCGCGCTGCGCTCGATTCATTTCGGGAGGACATCACCGTCGAGGCTTATCAGAATTACTTCGTCGAGGACCGCCTGCCCAAGGACCTGCCGCGCTCGGCTCGGCTTGCGGTGAGCTATCACGCCAAAGATCCAGAGCTCGCGCTGGCTGTGACGCGCGACTTGGGCGAGCTGATCGTGCAGCGCGAGCTGTCAGTGTGGCGCAAGCAAGCGCTCGACGCGGCCAACGCCGCCGATTTCGAGCGGGACAGCGCGGAACGAGCCTTACTCGATCGGAATGAGCAGATCTTCAGCACGCAAAGCAAGTTGCAACAGACGACGAAACCGGATCCCACGCTCCAGGTCGAGTTCGTGGGCTTGGTCGGCTCACTCGGCTCGCTCGAGCGGCGCCTGCTGGCCGCCGAACGCCGCTCGGACGCGCTCGACTTGAGCGCGGCGATGGCCAAGCACGACCACGGCTTGCACTTCGAGGTCGTGGACGACGCCAGCGTGCCGAGCGGGAAGGATCAATTCGAGCTTCGGCTCCTGCTCGCGGGCACATCCTTCATCGTGGGCGTTCCGCTCCTCGCCATGGCGATCGGAGCTTTCGATCCGAAGCGAGGCCAAACATGAGAGTAGGGCAGGCTGCGAACGAACGACAATCTTGGCAAACGCCCAACGAGCCGGACGCGCGCGAGCAACTGGCACGCTTCCTTCTGTTTTTGAGGCGCGCGCTCGGTTTTTGGCTGATTCCCTCGATCAGTGTGGTCCTCGGCTGCGTGGCGTGCGCCGTGTTCCTCTATCTGCACACGCCGCGTTACCGCTCCGAGACGGTGATCTTCTACAGCGAAAAAGGCGGCTCCAGCGAGGATAGCGAGGCCGGCACTGCGCGCACGGTGACGCTGCGGTTGAAAGAGCTGTTGCTCTCCCGCGCCACGCTGACGCACATCATCACCGACTATGACCCCTACCCAGATATCCGACGAACATCCGGTGCGTCGGAGACGATTGAGGAGCTGAAGAAGCACATCGAATTCAAAGCTCCAGGTGGCGACACGATCAGCATCGCGTTCGAAGGCAGCTCGCCCGGGCAAGCCCAGCGCGTCACCGCCGAGCTCGCGCGCTCCGTGATCGACAAGGATTCAGAGCTGCGGCAGACGCAAGCGCGCGCGGCGCAAGATTTCTTGAAGAGCCAAGGCCGAAGCAGTGAAGCAGAGTTGGGCGACGCCGAGCAGAAGCTCGCCGCGTTCATGGCGCAGCATCCGCGCTTTGCTCTCGATGCGACGCCGCTGACGAGCGGTGCTGCCATTCGCGCGACACTCGGCGCGCCAGTACCAGGAGCCGCCGGGACGCCGGCGCGGATTTCGACCGATTACTCCGCCGTTGCCGCCGCGCCAGCGGTCGCCGGAGTCGCGCCGAGACCGCTGGGCGGCTCAGCCGACCCGCACAACGCCGAAGCGCTCGCGCGCGCGGAAGTGGCCGCCGCGCGCCAAAATTTGTCCGAGCAATTGCTGCGCTATACGCCGGCGCATCCGGACGTGCGAGCGGCGCAAGCCGCGCTCGATCGCGCAAACGAGCGACTCAAGGCCGCGCAAACGCCTGGCCCCGCGGCGGAGCCGTCGCCTGGCGCCGAGGCCGCACCTGCACCCGCGCCTGCAATAGCGCCTGCAATGGCGAGGAGTGTGCCAGTCGTTCATGCGCCGCCTGCGCTAGTGAGCGCGGCCAACCCGGGGCAGGCCAAGGAACTGGTCGAGCTCGAGACGCAATGGTTGACGTTGACCCGCGCCGTCACCGAAGCCCGTCAACGCCAGGACCAGCTCGAAGAGCAATTGTTCAAGGCGGACATCCAAGCGAGCTCCGAGGGCGCAGGCCATGGCGTACAGGTCGACATCATCGACCCCGCGTTCTTGCCTCAGCGCGCGCTGCCGCCTGGGCGCAGCGTGGTGGCGCTCCTCTTCTTCGCGGGCTCGTTCTTGCTCGGTGCGATCATCGCACTGATTTGCGCGGCATTCGACGATCGCATCCGCACCGCGCGCGACCTGGACGAGGCTGAAATCCTGATCGAAATCCCGAGGCTTTCGACGAAATGGAGCCGCCGTGTCGCATGAAGTTTCAAGACTGTCGATGAAGGTGATCGAAGCGCAATCGGTGACTTCGGCGCAGCCAGTGCTCGAGGTCAAACCCGTTTCGCTGCGCCCGACGGCGAGCCACCGAGTCGACCCAGGCCCGACTGAAATTTCGTGGTCCCCGCCGCGCGAGCGCCCCGTGGTGACTAGCCCGCGCTCGTCACCAGTGGTCGTGCTCGAAGAGGTCGAGGTGCCGTCGACATTGGATCCGCGTTTGGTGATCTCCCTCGAGCCCGACTCGGTACAGGCGAGAAACTATCGGCTATTGCGACATCGCTTGATCGCGCGCTCCGATCCGCAGGTAATCGCGGTGACGAGCGCCGGACCGGGCGAGGGTAAGACCACGTGCGCCGCGAATCTGGCCTTGGCAATGGCCGAAGAAAGCTATGCGCGCGTGCTCTTGATCGAAGCCAATACCCAGCGACCGGCGCTGGCGCAGGCTTTCGGCTTCAAGCCGGCCGACAGTTTCATCGCGCGGCTGGTGCATGCGCGCGACACTAAACCGCCGTATTTCGTGGCCCGCGTTCGTGGCAGCCGACTGCACGTCGCCGCGCTGCAGTTCGACGCGCCGCGCGGCATCCACCTGGACCGCCTGCTCCTCGGCCTGGCAATCTCCGAGCTCCGTTACGTTTATCAATACATCGTGATCGACGCGAGCTCGGTGTTCGAAAGCGCCGACGCGAACGTGGTCGCTGAATGCTCCGACGGCGTCATCGTCACCACGCTCACGCGTCGATCGCGGCGCAACGAGCTGCGCCGCGCGATCGATCAATTGAGCCCCACACCGGTGCTCGGCACGGTGCTGCTCCACGCCTAGGAGAGCGCGTTGAAACGACTTAACTTGGCTCATAAACACGCCCACCGTTGGTTCGGCGGTTACGCGCGCGCAACCATCGAGCGGCTGACGATGTCGTGCCCAGAAGGGCCACGCCATCTGCTGGTGGCCATTTGCGATCACTACGAGCCGCTGTGGGGGCGCGCCTCGGAGGCCAAGGGCAGGGAACGCGTCGAGCGCTGGCTTTCGGGCTACCCCGAGGTCACGCGCAACGTGCGCGACGCCGACGGGCGGCCGCCGCGGCACAGCTTTTTTTTCCCGGGCGAACAATATCGCCCCGAATATTTGGACGCGCTCGCACGTCTCGCACGCCGCGGCTTCGGCGAGGTCGAAGTCCACCTGCATCACGACGGCGACGACGCAGAAAAATTGAAGAGCGACCTCGAGCGTTATCTCGCCGCCTATGCCGAGCACGGTCATCTCTCGCGTGATCCGAGCGGACGGCTTCGCTATGCGTTCATTCACGGCAACTGGTGTTTGGCCAATTCGCGCCGCGATGGTCGCTACTGCGGTGTGGATTCGGAGCTCGGTGTGTTGTTCGACACGGGGTGCTACGCGGACTTCACCTTTCCGTCCGCGCCCGACGAGACCCAGCCGGACATCGTCAACCAGATCTATTGGCCCGAGGGGGATCCGACGCGCGTCCGCGCACACGAGCGCGGAATTCGCGCCTGCGTCGGTCACAAAATGACCGATCGCATTTTGCTGATTCAAGGCCCGCTCGCGCTCGCGCGGCGCGCGCGTGGCTTCGGTGTTCGCCTCGATTCTGCAGCGCTCACCGCGAACGACCCAGCGAGCCCGAGCCGAATCGATACCTGGGTTTCACAGGCGATCCACGTGCAGGGCAGACCGGAATGGATCTTCGTGAAGCTCCACACTCACGGCGCGCCCGATGCCCAAGCCGCGTCGCTCTTGGGTCAGCCCGGTCGCGCATTGCATGAATCGCTCGCTCGCCACTACAACGACGGCGAACGCTACGTTTTGCATTACGTGACAGCGCGCGAAATGTTCAATATCGCGCGCGCGAGCATGGATGGGCACACGGGCAATCCCAACGCTTATCGCGACTACGTTCTTCCTCCTCCACCGGTGGCAACATGAACGACTCTTACGGGCTCCTATTCCAGCACGTGCTCTATCCCAGTTGGGAAAGTGGGATTCGTCATCGCCCCACGCTCAGGCATCTGAGGCGGCTCGAGCGCACGCAGTGGTGCTCGCTCGACGAGCTACACGCGATCCAACAAGCCGAGCTCAGCCAGCTATTTAGTCACGCCTTCGAGCATGTGCCGTACTATCGTCGGAAATTCGAGCACGCGGGCCTGTCGCCGGATCGTCCACCCGCGCTCGACGAGCTTTCGCGGCTGCCGCTTCTGACCCGCAAGGAAGCCGCTGAACACTTCGAAGCGCGCAAATCGACGGCGACGCCATTGCCGGCAATCAGCAAGATGACGAGCGGCACCACCGGCCATCCACTCTCGTTCGCTTACGACTCTGGTTCTGAATACTGGCGCCAGGCGACGAAGCTTCGCGGCTATGGCTGGGCCGGATACAACCTGGGCGATCGCTGCTTACACTTTTGGGGCTCACCACCGGCGAGTCC
>DATHOI010000424.1:0-10226 GCA_035485095.1 Polyangiaceae bacterium
GGCGGCGGCGGCGCGGGTCAGAGCGGAGGGGCCTCGTCGCAGATCGATTTTTCGATCTGGTCGCTGCAGTTGCCCACCGGAACAGGCACGTCGCCGACGACGATCTCGCCGGCCAAGCTGGCGCAGGGCTACATGGACGCCTATTTCTATCCTGCTGCCGACGGCGGCCAAACATTCATGGATCCCGCCACCGGCATCACCACCTCGGGGTCCGTGCACTGCCGGACGGAGATGCGGGAGTCCACTGCGGACGGCAGCCAAGCTGCGTGGGCGTCGACCGGCACCAACACCATGACCGTGACGGGCAAGGTGCTGAAAGTGGGCGGCGGCTCGAGCGGCGACGTGACCGTGGGTCAGCTCTTCAACGGCACGGACTCCATTCCATTGATTGAGATGCAGTACTCGGTCGGCAAGGGTGGCTTCGAGCTGCTCTATGAAGAAGCCAAGGGCGGAGGCAGCGAGACCGATCTGAAGACCCCAGTCGCGCTAAATACCCAATACACGTTCAGCTTGGCGCTCTCCAAAGGCGTGGCGACGGTCAGCGTCAATGGCACGCAGGTCTATACTCACACTCCGAGCGCCGGGACTCTAGCCAAGAGCTTCTATTTCAAATTCGGCAACTACGATCAAACCGCGATGGCCGGGGCCATCAGCACGACTCCGTATACGGTAGTCGAGGCGTACAGCGTGGCCGTCGTCCACAACTGAGCCAGCGCGCTCGTTGCGGCGCTGCCTCACATCGCGTTCTGCACCAGTGTCCACAGCGAGTGGCTGCCGGTCACGTCTTCGGTGAGGTCCCAGACCATGATGCCGCCGTAGTTCTTGGCCATCGCGCAGATCGACTTCATCGCGGCTTCACCGGTGTAGTAGTAGGTCGTGCCGCCGACCTGGGTCGAGTTCTTGCTGTAAGCGGTGGGGTCGGCGGCCATGATCTGCGCGTACGAGATCTCGTTCGAGTCGTCCGAATTTGCGCCGTAAAAGCCGGCACCGAGCGTCATTTTGGTCTTCGGCAAGATCTTGAAAAAATTCACGCCGTTCGTGTAGTCGCTCAGATTGCTCGTGTAGACCATGATGTTCACGAAATCGAACTGCTCGAGCGTCGAAGCGCGCGGGCCGCCGACCCAGGGCGCGACCGCGGCGGTGACCAGCTTGCCTTCAGGGTGCAGCTTGGCGACGATCGCTTCCACGAATTTATCGTAGTTGGTGGCGTTCGTGCTGGTGATGGCCCCCACTTCACCGGGGTTTTCGATGTCGATGTCGGCGCCGTCCAAGTTGAGCCGCGTCAGGAATGGGTCGAGATTGGCGAGCATCGCGTCCATGTTCGCCCAATTGTTGAAGATGCTGCCGTCACCGCCGCCGCCACCGAGCGAGGCCAAGACTTTCACGCCGGCCGCGTGCGCTGTGTCGACGAGGGTCTTCACGTCCGCGTCTGAAGCGCCCATGTCCCAGTCGTTGCTGCTGGTCACGGTGGCGAACGCCAAGTTGAGGTGAGTCATCTTGTCGAAGCTGATCTTCTTCGCCCAGCTCGAGTAACTGCCGCTGTAGTTGGCCAGGTATGCCACGACCTTCAGGTCAGGCGTGGACGCCGCGCCGCCGCTGCCAGCAGCCCCTTGCGTGCTGCCGCCGGAGCCCGCGGCGCCGCCTTGAGCGTTGGCACCCGCGGCTCCTGAAGAGCCGCTGCCACTGGCCCCGCTCGAGCCTGTGCCGCTCGAGCCGCTGGTTCCGCTCGAGCCTGCAGCGGAACCGCCCGCTGCAGAGCCACCCGCTAAAGTTTCGCCGGCGAACGAACTCGCGCTCCCCGCGTTGCCGTTCGCGCCGCCCAGCGCTGCGCTTCCGGCACTGGCGCCGGCTGCGCCGTCGCTTGCATCCGGCGCAAGCGAGCCGCAGCCGATGGCCGCACCGCCCAGACAAACCACACTGATCGCCGACACACCGAGGAGCTTTTTGCGCATGGGGAGCTCGCGTCTAAGCAAGGTTGGTGCCGCGCCGCGCGAGCACGATTTCGAGTCGCCCATGTCGGCACTACGCAAGATTTGTAGCGCAGAGCGCAGGCTACGAACGCTGCACTCGGGCTCACGGTCTGCTGAGCAAGCGTGTGCAGGAGCGACGCAATCGTGAGATGAAGGTCGTGGTGAGGCGGGGAGCGCTCGGAAATCGCCGATTGCCCCTGCGCTACGAAGGGATCAGCTCATGCGAGACGAAACGTGTCTGTCCTCGGCGGCGAAGCTCGGCGGCCCCGGCGTGCACGCGGCGCGCCTCATGCTGCTCGGCGCAGTAGTGAGCTCGGCCGCGGCGTGCTCCGCGCCAGCTGGTGAAGTGCTCGGTGTAGACCGTCAAGCGGCGTCCAGCGCATTCCCCAACGACAAGACGGCATATGACTAGTCGCGGGCAGCGCGGGAGCTGCCCGCCCGAGCAGCGGTGATCAGTCGAGCTGCGCGTTTGCGCTGCGCACTCGGCACGGCCCGTTGGGCAGCGCGCTCGCTTTCGCCGGTGCGCTGACCGCGCTCGGGCTCGCGCGGCGCGTCGTTCGTCGTCGTCGCTCGTAACCGTCGTCATTGATCGGTCACGCGCGCCAGCGGCCGACAGGCAAATGACTATGGCGTCGCGGCGAGTGCCACGTTACGCGCGGAGCGAGGCAAGGCATGACTTTGAATCGTTTGCTGGACTCTGGGCAGCCGATTTCTCCGCCACCGGACGTGCAACGGACGACGTTTTCGCTCGACGTGCTGGGCCGCTTCGTGTGCGACACCTGGGACGAAGCGGTCAACAACGGTGGCGCGCCGTTCGACGTGATCGTGATCGGCGCGGGCATGTTCGGCGGCTACTTGGCCGACAAAGTATTCCGCGCCGATGCTGGGCGACAGTTGCGCGTGTTGGTCCTCGAGGCAGGACCGTTTCTCGTGCCGACGCACGTGCAAAATCTGCCGCGTGCGGGCCTCGATGTGCCCGACCCGATGCCCCCGAGCGCAGACAACGGCGTGGCGCGCGATTTGGTTTGGGGCATGCCGTGGCGCAGCAACGTCGAGTTCGTTGGGCAAGCTTATTGCGTCGGCGGGAAATCGCTGTACTGGGGCGGCTGGTGCCCGAGGCTCGAGGCGGACGACTTGAGCCCGTGGCCCGCGTCGGTGGCAGAGTACCTCGACACCAACTACCCGTTGATCGAGCGGCAAACGGGCGTCGATGATACCACTGATTTCATTCAGGGGTCGCTGTACGCGCTGCTCAAGAGTCGCTTTCAGACGCTCAGCGCGCAAGTGCCGAACCTGACCGCGGTGCAGGACCCACCGCTGGCAGTGCAGGGCAGCTCGCCAGCGTCGGGGCTGTTCGCCTTCGACAAATTCAGCGCCGTCACTCTGCTGGTCGATGCGGCGCGCGAAGCCGCGGGCCAAGCGGATGCTGCGCGCGGCTTGTTCATCGTGCCCAATGCGCACGTCACCCGCCTCACCGTCAGCAATGGCGTCGTCGACGGCGTGCAGGTCGTGGTCAACGGTCAGCCCCAGTTTTTGGCGATTCCATCCGCGTGCTCGGTCGTGCTCGCGGCGGGTGTCATCGAGTCGACGCGCCTGGCACTGGTGTCGTTTCCGACGAGCCCAGGCGTTCCGAACCAGGAGCTGATCGGACGCAACCTGATCTCGCACATTCGCAGCAACATGTACTTCCAGGTCCGGCGTAGCGCGCTCGATTCCGGCGGCACGCTGCCGGCGGCTCTGCAAACGGGCGCCGTCTTAGTGCGCGGCGCGACCGCGCAAGGCAAATTCCAGATCCAGGTCACCGCTTCGGCAGACGAGCAGGGCAACTCCGACGCGCTCCTATACACCATGATCCCGGACATCGATCAGCTCGACGCGCTGCTCGCCAACCAACAATCGGGCTTTATCTCGTTTGCCTTTCGTGGCGCTTCGGAGCTCAAGGGCGACACGACCAGCTCCGTGCCGAATGCGACGGGCCGTTGGATCAATCTGAGCCCATTCGAGTCCGATGAATTTGGCGTGCCGCGCGCCTACGTTCAGCTGACCACGACACCTGAGGAGGAAACGCTCGCTGAGGCGATGGAGGCGGCGATGGTCGCGCTCGCGCAAGGTCTGGCCAACGGCAATAGCGCTGATTTGCAGATGAGCCCGCCCGCTCGAGATCCGCTGGGCTCGACGTATCATGAGGGCGGCACGCTGTGGATGGGAGACCCGACCCGCTCGGTGACCGATAGCAACGGCCGTTTTCACCACATTTCGAACGCGTACTCTGCCGACCAAGCGCTGTTCGTGACCGTCGGCTCGGTCAACCCAACGCTCACTGGGCTGACGCTCGCTCGGAAGGTCGCTCAAGCCGTCGTGGCTCGCGCGCTCGGGCAACCGACTCCGCCCTAGCCCGAGCGGCCGCGCACGCTCATCGGCGTTGCCGAGCACGCAACGCGAATTGGATGAGCGCGAGCAGGCCGAGCGTGGCGCTCCCGATTGGCACGACGAACACACTCACTGAAACGAATGCGATCAACGGTGCGACCCAACGCTGCCCACCCGCGACGCCGCAAGTCTCGATGTGATCCATGCCCGAGCAGGAGAACGCCCACGACAGCAGCAGCCCGAGGAACCCCAGCACCACGGGCAGCAGCGTCAGGACGAGCACGACGCGAAAGGCAATTTTCATCGACTGGTTCGGCTTCATCAGACCATGAGCTCGGCGCGATGTCAGGCGTCCTTGAAGCAGTCGCTGCGAAGTCAGCGCGTTACGGCCTTTCAGGTACGCTGGCCCGCGCGAGCTCGCACTCGTGGCACTGTGCGTCGTTTGCGCACAGGAACGAGAGCGGGTCTTGCGCGAGCTTTGCGAGCGCGGTCGCCACCAGCGCGCGCGAGCGAACGAGGCGCGCATCGGCGTGGCCAACTTTGCCTTCGCGCTGCTCGCCCGATGCGCGCAGCCACGCGTCGGCTGCGCGAAATCCGCGACAACAATGGTCGGTTTCGGCGATCTGCACGGTCTGTGCGACGCCCTGGAGCTCGACCAGGCACGGGTGCGAGACCGAATACGGCACGTGCGCCAGCGATTCGGCTAGGTGCAGCGTGGTGTTCTCGGAGTGCGTGACACCGAGCAGCAGAATCTGACCGTCCAAGTCGTAGACGCGACCGACCGGGCTGTCCAGCCCATGAGGCGGCGACAGCGGTTGCGGCGCGCAGATGCTGTCCGCGAGCGGTCCAGCGGCCGCGAACGAGCCGCCAGGATGCGTACTGCGCACGACGCCGGGCTGCCGCCAGAAGAGCTCCGCGGTGATGCCCATGTCGCAAGTTGGAGTCGTCTTCGGGTCGAATAGCGAGTCGCCTGCGGTCATCGTCGGCATCACGAGCGTGCCGCGCGCTCCGAGCGCTCGTTGCAGCGCCTGGATCAAACCGAGCGGACCGCCCTCGACCGGAGCAACCGCGCGAAACGAGCTGTGCACCAGCAACACACCCGCCTCGCGCACACCGAGGGCGCGCAGCTGCTCGGTCAGCACGCTGCCCGCGAGTTCGTTGTCTGATTTTGGCTCGCGCACCCCGCGAGTCTATCGCGCTAGCGCTCGCTGTGCTCGGGCCGCGAACTTCAGGGGCGCGACCGAGCTCGTCACATTGGTGACGTGGGGCGCGTCGCAGTGAGCGGGATTTGCTTTCTCAGCATTTTTCCGCCGTCTGCCGTGAGGCGTAGGTAATAGTCGGACGAGCAGGCGGTGCCGTCTTCGTCGAGCGTCACGAAATTGGAGCCAGCGGGGACGCTCGCCTGTGTGGGGGCGGTCTTGGCGATCTGATTGCCTTCGTTGTACTCGTCGTACATCGAGATATAGATCCCGTCCGAGCCGATCTGGATCATGTTGTAGAATTGGTGCCACATGAAATCGCCGTGATGACGCTGATGGCCGTGTAGATCTCCAGGCAGCACGCAGGGCTGGTAGTGCTTGCCCCGCGCGTGCAAATCCGTGACGTCGCCCTGGTTGTACGTCGTGCGGTTGTTGTCCGAGTCTGCGTCGCTGCCGATCACACCGACCATCCAGGGCGAGATCGCGTCGAGCGTGTCGAAGACCGAGAGAAAGCCGGCCTGCGACCAGCGCGTGCCGTCGGCCGTGCGCCAATCGTTGCCCAGGCCGCCGATGACGTACAGGCCCAAACCCTGAAAGTAACTGATCACGTCGAGCGTCGTCGCCGGAGTGCCGGGGTGGCCGTTGTAGCCGAGACCCCAAATGCAAATCACGGGCTTGCCGTCCTGTTTGGCATAGGCGGGCGAGTCCGTCAGGTGCAGCATGCCCACGATCTGATCGGTCCAGTCCGCTTTGAGATCAGCTTGGAACGTGTCCCAGCCGCTGATGTCGTACATGATGTAAAATTTGCGACCGTGCGCTTCGGCAGCGGCGCGCACGTTCGTGGCCACCGTATTTCTAACTCCACCTGCGCCGCGAAAATCCCCGAACCGTTGCAGCGCGATGGTGTCGATGCCGGTGTCTTGCATCCATTTGATCTGCGTATCGACCGTCGCTGCGTCCCACGCAGAATAGAGCTGCGCGGGGCTGCCGTTGCCGAGGTTGGCAAAGCCCGTGGCGTAGGTCTTGCTGATTTCGGTTACATCCGGCCAGGACACAATCGAGATGTCGGCCGTGGTCGGCGTGTTGCGATCCGCCGTCCAGTGCCACCAGGGCGGACTGGTCCCAGAGCCGTCACCCGCGGCAGTGAACCAACCCTGGTAGCCAACCGTCACCTTGCCGACGATGTCGCCGCTCGAGCTGCTGCCTGCCGCGCCAGTGCTGACGGCTGCGCCCGCCGCGCCGCTTGCTCCGCCGCCGCTCGCTCCACCGGCCGTGCTGCCACCGACGCCGGAGCCGCCCGCGCCGCCCGCATGGTTCGAGCCGCCACTGCCGCCGCTCGCGCCTGCGCTGCCACCGCTGAACGAGCCCCCCGATGTGCTGGCTGAGCCGCTCGCGCCGCCTGCGCTCACGCCGGCCGCGCCGTTCGGGGCGCCTCCCGCGCTGTTACCGCCGGCTGACGTGCCACTCGCTCCACCTGCGGCGCCCCCTGACGAGCTCCCCGAGCTGCCACAGGCGCCCAAAAGCGAAACGAGGGATGCAAGGCCCAACGCGACGGCGACGCGATTCATTGCGACTAGGTGGGGGTAGCGTCAACACGGGATCACAAAAAAATGGGGCGTCGGCCCGGAGCAGAAAATGCGGGCTTCCCCCGGGTTGAGGGCGCGCGAGGCGCTGAGTGAGAGCCTGGGCTGCGACGCCGAAGGCTGCGGCGGACAGTGGCGTGAAGCGTGACCATCCCAAAATTTCAGACTTGATTTTGGTGAGCCGCGCGTGCTCGCGCGTCGCCGCGTTTCGGCGGCGAATGTTCGCTTCACGACTCCGGCGCTGTAACAGGGAGTGATTATTTGTTTCCGCGTCGGGTGCCAGACTATTGGCACCAGCGAGATTCGTCGGAGCGCGTGCGCCAATGGCTTGACGCGCGATGTAGGTCCAGATTTTTGCGCGATCAGCGCGTGGCGGGGTGGTACTTTTCGAGCTGAACGATGCTCGTCACGTCGATCGCTTTGTACACCACCCAACAGATCGCGAGTCTGTCGACTACCGATCTGCAAAGCGTATCGCCGACCGACTTCTCGGATTTGGTGTCCTCGCAAATCGCCGCGCTGAGCACGGTGCAGGTGGGCGCGCTCACGTCGCCGCAGGTCTCCGCGATGTCGGTCAGCCAGATGCTGGACTTCACCGCGGCGCAATTTTACGCGCTCGCCACGCAGCAGGTCGCGGCCATCTCCAGCACGGATGTATCCGCGCTGACGAGCAAGCAGCTCAACGAGATAACCAGCACCGAGGTGGCAGAGCTCAGCTCGACGCAGATCGCCGTGCTGAGCAGCGCGCAGATCAGCTTGCTCGGCGCGGCGCAAATCCATGGCCTCACTCAAGGTCAGATCGCGCAGCTCACGACCACGCAAGTGGCGGGGTTTTCCTCCACGCAGCTCGGCGCGCTCGGCGCCGGGGTCGTGGTGCTCAGCACGACTCAGATCGCATCGCTACTCACGAGCCAGCTACAAGGGTTGACGAGCGGTCAGCTGAGCGCGCTGAACAGCACGCAATTCTCCGCGTTGTCCGGAACGCAGCTCTTGGCGTTGAGCGCGTTGCAACTGCACGGCCTGAGCAGCTCCGATGTCGCGCTGATCAGTGCGACTGCGCTCAGCGCGCTAGCGTCGACGCAGCTCGGTGCGCTGTCGACGACCGCGGTGCCCGGGCTCAGTGACGGCCAGGTTGCCGTGCTCAGCACGCTGCAACTCGGCGGTCTGAGCGCGCAGCAGCTGGCGGTGCTGACCACGACGGCCATTGACGGCTTTGGCTCGAGCCAGCTCGCCGCGCTGTCCACGAGTCAGCTCGCGGGTTTGCGCAGCACACAATTGGCGGAGCTCGACACGAGCCAGCTGTCGGTGTTGTCAGCGACTCAGATCTCCGCCTTGACCGGCGCGAGCGTCAGCGGGCTCGCGGACACGCAGGTCGCGTCCTTCGATGTCACTCAGATCGTGGGCTTTAGTGCGATCCAGCTGAGCGCCTTCACGACGACCGCCTTCGCTGCGCTCAGCACGACGCAGCTCGCCGTTTTTTCCTCCACTCAGCTGCAAGGGCTCACCAGCGCAAGCGTTGGTCGGCTCAGTCAAGACCAGCTCTCGGCGCTCGCGGGCACCCAGCTCTCAGCGCTGACCGCCAGCGCGATGAAAGGGCTCGGCGGCGACCAGCTGTCGTCGTTGAGGCTCGATCAAATCGCGGGGCTCACGGGCACTCAGCTCGGGGCGCTCAGCTCCACGGCCTTCGGCGCGCTGACGGTCACGCAGTTGTCCGCGCTCACGACTGGGCAGGTGGCTGCCTTGACCAGCGCTGAAATCGGCGTGCTCGGCGGCGATCAGCTCGCGGTGCTGACGGTGACGGCATTGGCGGCCCTGAGCGCGAGCGCCATTCAGGGCTTGAGCGGCGACCAAGTGTCGCAACTGACCACCACTCAGGTCGACGGTTTTACCGCGACGCAGGTGGCCGTGCTCTCGAAGACTGCCGTCAGCGGGCTCAGCCAGTCGCAGCTTGCCTCGTTGAATGGAACGCAAATCGGCAGTCTGACGGCCGGGCAGATCGCCATGTTCAACGTGGACGCGGTCGGAGCGCTGAGCGCCACGCAAGTCTCGCAGCTGACGACCACCGCGATCCTCGGTCTGACCTCGACGGCGCTCGGCGCGCTGTCGAGCGACCAGCTCGGGGCGCTCAGCGTGGCGCAGGTCTCGGCTTTGCCTCTGAGCGCGCTGCCCGGCTTGAGTGACGACCAAGCGGCGCTGCTTTCGGTGACTCAGTTGCGCGGCTTGTCGTCGGGCCAGCTCGCGGCGCTCAGCACGACCGCGCTCAGCGCGTTGCCCGTGACGCAGCTCGCGGCTCTGCCGCCCACGGCAATCGCCGGCTTGAACGCGCTGCAAATGGGCGCATTGACCAGCGCGCAAGTAGCGGCGCTCACCACCCAGCAGCTCGCCGCGCTCGGTGCGACCCAATTTCGCGGTCTGACAGGCGGCCAGGTCACCGCGTTCAGCACCACTCAGGTCAACGTGGTCACCACGACGCAGCTCGCCGCGCTCACCACCAGCGCGGTCGACGGCTTGATGCCCACACAGCTCGCGGCGTTGAGCAGCGCGCAAGTGCAGGGGCTCAGCGCTGCCGCGCTGGCGGAGCTGAACGCGACGCAGCTCGGCGCGCTGTCGCCCACGCAGCTCGGCGCGTTGACCACGACGCAGCTCGGCGGGCTGACCGTGACCAGCGCGGGAGAGCTGACGAGCGCCGAGCTGAGCGCGTTCTCGTCGACCCAGCTCGGCGCGCTCGCTGCGCGGACTCTGGGCGCGCTCTCGGAAGGGCAGCTGGCGACCTTCAGCACGAGTCAGCTGTCGGGCCTGCGCAGCTCTCAGATTGGCATTTTGGCGGACACTCAGCTCGGCGCGTTGTCCACCGCGCAGCTCAACGCGCTGAGCACCAGCGCGGTCGTCGGCCTGACGCCGGTGCAGATCGGCCAGCTCGGGACCACGCAGGTCGCCGCGCTGACCACGACCTTGCTGGGTGCGCTGAGCACGGCGCAATTTGCCAGCTTGAAGTCGGCGCAGGTCGCCGCGCTGACCACGACCCAACTCGCGGTCATGCGCTCGACTCAGCTCGCCGGGCTGTCGGCCACGGGCATCACGGGCTTGAGCACGACTCAGCTGGC